>DAOVOB010000034.1 GCA_030629925.1 Fidelibacterota bacterium | reverse complement strand
TCCATGATGAGTATAAGTACCAAAAACAAAACGATGTGTATAGGTCCAGGGGTGTACTGCAGTTGCTTCAACAACTAAATCTGCCGGTATAGATCTTGGCGACCATTGGAAGCCGGCTTGCAAAGCATACTTATTTGCCCAAAAATCTTTAAATAACTGACTAAAGACCAATTCATCTAAGAATACCGTACCATATAATCGTAATCCCTTCAGGGGAAATACTTCCGCTTCAAGGGAGATCATTTTATTGTCGCGATCACCCAGAGCATGTTCGGATGGCCATAAGAATATTGTAGGGACAAGATAAGTGATCTCGGGTATTCTGTCTTCTCCTCCATAAGTGATCATTTCAGAGAAATTAAAATGTATCTTCGGTGAAAACATGATCTCTATTCTATGGGCGGCGAGATATTTTGGAATGTAGTATCTGCCGTTATCATCCATCATGGCATATGCCGGGGTCATTAAAGAACCGTGAAGAAAGTTATAGCGAAAATTTTTAAACTGCTTAGACCACCTTATCGAACCAAAGGGGATAGAATTGTCCGATAGAATGACCGAATTAATTGAATTTCCCCAATTGATAGGATAATGTGCAATAGTGAGAGTCCCGAATTTACCCGATAGATTTGCATAGGCCTCTGATCTGTCCCAGGTTGCAATTTTTTCAACATCACTGCCTAAATTAAACCAATTACCTTTAAATTCCTTAACAGGTTCCGGCCAATCATCCGGAACATATTGATGAAAGAAATAGCCATCGACAAAAAATGACAGGTGTTCCCCAGCTTGAATAGAAGCATAGGCTCCCAATTGATCCATAAAACGCAAGGTACTGTTTCGACCCTCACCCCTGACCATGAAATCAGCATCGATCCAAACGGTATTGTTTTCATCTTCCATGACATAAATATGTTTTTCTTCCGTACCCACATCATCTTTGAATAAGCTTTTCATGTCGTCTTTAAAATTTCCCCAATTCGAGAACCCCAGTCTGGATTCGCCGGAATCAGATAGATCAACATGTTTCGTATTTGTTAATTCAGGTCTATACTCTGACAGGTACTGAAGAAGCAGCTCACGATCAACACGATGGAGGTCAGATCTTTTCTCATGCATTTTTTGGAGCCAAGAGGCTATTTCATCTCGTTGCAGAGGTTTTGTATCGTTCATGAATCCCGGTATATATCCACGTGTTGCTTGTCTTTCAAGGTAATCATAAACGGGGTCGGCAATGGGAACAAATAATTGCATTGAAAATGCTATCGAGAAGAAAAAAATGATCGAAACTAATATTTTATTTTTCATGTTTTCCAATTCCTAAAATAAAACCAACACCGTAAGAATAATGTATAATAAAAAATACCGGCATAAAAATGAATATATGATAAAATCTAAGATGGTTTTTAATAGTCATTTGAATTGATATTATCAGATATAAAAGAAAAACAACAGCGGGTATTAACAGTAAAATATTCCAAAACAGTCCAGTGATAATGGCCGCTGTCAACCCCAAAGAAAATACCGGAGGGATCAAATGACGGATAAGAAATGCATTCTTATATTTTCTATTAATATACATTTTCCAAAGGCCTGCATTATAGTGTCGTTTCCATAAGGACTTAAACGAATCGCGTACAAAAGGCTCAGTTTTTACATCATTAACTTTATAAAGACGATACCCCAGACTTCTCAAGCGAACATTTAGATCCCAATCCTGCCCTCTGAAGCAGTTTTCATCAAATCCCCCAGCCTTTTGAATATCCTTTTTCCAATAGCATCCAAACACGATGGATTCAACATCTCCCTCTTCAGAATCAGAGAGAAAACTTGCACCTCCACTTCCAAAAACCGATAGATAGGCCAAAGAAATTATTTTTCCCTTAAGACCCTTCCCTTTCGTAAAAGATGGTCCACCAACACCACATAGATCTTTTGTCAATCTTTTTACTAACTTACTATAATAACTTTTTTCAAAATCAACATGCCCGCTTAAAAATGACACGATTTCCCCGCGAGAATGTTCAATACCCAGATTCCATCCAGAAGCAGAAAGTATTTTTTTATTTTCCAGAAGAATACAATTTTCGTGTTTTTCGGCAAATTTACGGACGATCTTAGGTGTTCCGTCATCAGAGCAGCCATCTGCAACAAGAACTTCATATTTGTCTTGAGGATAATCCTGTTCAAACAACATTTTTAAGGTATTCTCAATATATTGAGATTCGTTTTTAACCGCCAAAAGGACGGAGATCATCGGTAGTACTTTTTCCATCATTTATCCATTATTAGGTTCTATATGGGGTTTCGAAATTCCATTCAGATATTTATAAAATAAAATTATGCTTATAGCCGAACTTAGCGATATCGAAATAACCGTCGCGTATGCCGCACCAGTTATGCCATATTCAGGTATCAAGAAATAATTTAATATTAAATTGATCAACAGTAAAATGATAGCTGACCAACTGTTCCATTTAGCCTTCCCCACTGCAGCCAAAATATTACCAAGAGGTACTCTGATTAAAAATGTACTGGCAACATTGATCATAAGGATATTTATGATAGGTAGAGCATCAATATATTCCGATCCAAATAATCTAACGATACTACCACCAAAAATATACCAAACAGAGAGAATTGCGACTACTATTACAGAAAAGATCAACAGGTATTTTTTATAATAATTGATCAGATACTTTTTGTTTTCATATTTCTCTGCGATATAAACAAAATCCGTTTGTATAAACACACTAGGTATAAAGATCAGGCTAAATGGTATCAAGGCAGCTACTTTATAGGTTGCAACCATCGTGCTCTGAGCCAATAAGGCGCCTATCATGATCGTGTCCAATTGCCAGGCCATTTGAGAAGCTATATTACCCAAACCCGCAAAAATACCATATTTTGTGTAATCCGACTTCTTTACAGGCAGGTCTTGAACTTTGCTGAATATCTTTATATTAATCTCATTTTTTTTCTTTAAAGAGATATAAACCACAATAGCTGAAAAAGCAGGAGCCAGTGAAAAACCTATTGCATAACCAATTCCTTTTGATAGAAAAATACCTAAAAGGCTTAAGATCAATACCAGAATGGAGTTTAATAGAAGAGACGCAGCATATGCTTTATTCTTTTTTAATACACGTAAAAACGACACGGAAGTATTAAAGAGGAAGTAGGACATTATATAGATCGAAAACAATCTTAGGTACTGAACAGAACCGGGCATTCGGATCGCAACTAACTGGGCAAGGCCTATCATTATCATAATAAGTACCAATGAGTAGAGGAATCCACGGCGTATGGTGAAATTGAGTAATGTTACCTTATTTTCAAATTTGTTCTGTATAGGCCCAAAATGCAGTAAAGAAAGAAAAAGACCGGCACCACTAAAAGGTATAATCAATTGTGTAATGGTTAGTGCATAACTCAGATTACCATAGTCTTCTTTTGTAAGGAGACGAATAATAAGCACACCTAATACAAATTGAATTATACGAAGAAGGATTGTGGAAATAAATATGTGAAACCCACCCCGTTCGTGAAATGAATTAACCATTCTCTTAATGTTAGCTAACATTCATTCACCATATCCATATAAATATTATGCATTTGTTCTACACACTTGTCCCAATCATACAATCTAATTACGCGTTGTCTTCCGGCCAGTCCCATTTCTTTTCTCAAAGAAGCATCATTCAATAAAATTTCAAATGCTTCTGAGGCTTTTTCAGGATCTCTTTTTGGCACAATGAAGCCGGTTTTATTGTTTTCCACAACTTCGGGCAATCCTTCGACATTAGTAACTACAACGGGTTTACCACAGGAGCTGGCTTCAATAACCGCAACACCAAAACTGTCTTCCAAAGATAATGCCGCAAAAACATCTAATGAATTCAGGAAATCAGAGATTTCCTGATGATTGATCTTGCCTAAAAATAGTACCTTGTCCTCTACACCCAGTTTAACAACAAGATCATATAGTTTCGCTCTGGAAGACCCCTCGCCTGCAATTGCCAATTTTATATCCTTGTCTGGATATTTGCTAACCAAGATCGCAAGTGATTTAATCAAGTCATCCATTGCATACTTATCTTCAATTGCTTTAGCAGTTCCAATAATAAAACTTTTGCCGCTCACGAAAGGAAAAGTCCCGGGCGATGGTTGAAACTTGTTTGTATTTATTCCAAAAGGAGTTACTTCAATTGGTTTATTAGTATAGTTTTTTGTTTCATTTGCCATCATATAACTTGTTGAAAGAATCTTATCGGCCTTTTTCAGATTATGTTTTAGGAATTTTTTATGTATAAACGATCGTTTAGGAAAATGAAGAACATCATATCCCCAAACAGAAATTATCATGGGATGAAAATCAACTTTTGCGGCTAGCATACCATAGCTTGTCGCAAAGTGTGCATGTAGCAGGTCGGGTTTAAATTTCTTGATGACGTGTTTGATGTCTTTTACAACTCTAAAATATGATAATTTATTCAGTCCACCGAGTATTGTCTTGCGTTCTGTAAGATCAAAAACCGTATGACTAAAGTTCTCATCGAATTCACCATAAGCCTCTTGATCAAAAGAATTTAAACTGAAAAGGTGTATTTGATGCCCCTTCTTCAATAAAGAGACCACCCATTTCTTCGTATGTACGGATGCTCCGTCCGCTAAAAATAGTAGTTTCATGTTAGAATATTGATCTCTTTTCTTGATTCATAATATCCAGTATTAAGCTATAGGGCATTCTTCGCTTTTAAATACTTTTCAAAAACAATAATGATTATAAAATAAAAGACGAACATGACAATTCCCTGAAAAAAGAATTCAAAAAAAGTCATGAACAATGAGAGTATCATTAAAGAAACAAATAAAATATTTACAAAACTAAAACCTCTGAAACACCTTTCAACAGAATAACGCGTAATCATGCCCCAAATAAGACTTATAATACCTACACCAACTATTCCAAAATCTTCATAAGGAGATTTCACGAATGTATACGTATTCAATCTCATTGGAAAACCTTCTCCAATATTAACAAAGCTATTGAAATTGCTAAGAGCTATGCTATGATCAACTAATCCGAAGCTTGCTAGCCACCTCACAATTGATCTGAAACTTGATGCACCATAAAGTGGGTTAACTCCTTCAAAAAGAAATTTGTCAAATGCCGAACCCGAACCGGTTAAATAAGAATAAACACTTCGTAAGGCATAGTATTCAATATCAATATTCTTGCTCGACCGAATACTAATGATAAAATAGAAAAACATAGCAATGAAGACTACTCCAACAATAATGCTAATGGCAGTTTTGAACGTTGTAGATCTACGTCTCTTAGGATGTAAATACATTCCGAAGTAAATTCTAGCAAAAAAGAACAACCCTAGAGCCGAGATCAAGCCAACACGATTCAAATGAATTAGACTATAAGACAGCACCAATATCAATGGAATTATTCCCGTTAATCTCCATTTTGTCCTTAGCTGGGAAACAACTCCCGCTACTGCTGCAAACGGATACATAAATGAGAAAAGGTATATGCCAATCTTATACCGAAAGAATGAAACTGATGCAATTTTCCCTTCTTGCATTAATACGATCCGTTCTCTTGCCAATATTGGATTATTAATATACATGGAAAAATTATTGGTCAATGTGGAGATCTCTTGCAAGATAAAAATTAAACCAATAACAGACAATATAGATATCAGTAGAATGGTCTTACCAAGTAAAGCCTCATTGATCCTTATTTCATCTCTATCACCTGGTAATTTATTACTTGAATCTAGATAGAACGAATTAATGAAATAATAACCCAAAACAATAAATGATAATCCCGTAAGCAGGATCGTCAGCGTATCTTTTGACATCGTTATAAAATGATATGGATTATTGTAATGTAAATATAGAACGATAGCCCACTCAAAGATTAAAATGAGCATTGGAAAATGCATATATAGCTTTTTATAATTCATTCCTGAATCTAGCTAAAGTATGTTTCTTTTATATTTAATACCGCAAGACTAAGTAATCCGCTGACCAATAATATCAGAATCAAACTGCTGGCACGCTTGGGTTTGTATTTATAATCCGCAGGGACAGCATGATCGATCACATTCAATTTGATCTCTTCTTTCTGATTTGATAATTTAGCCTGTTCGAATTCAACAGCCAAAAATTGCACAATTTGTTCCTGTACCATCAGGTCACGATATTGTCTCAAGTACTCTATTCCTTGTTCGGATAATTTATCTACCGGAATATTTGAATATTTATTGCTTGATCTATAATCCATGATTTTATCAGTTGTTATATTGATCTGAGACTCCAATTCGTTAATTCTTGGATCATTTCCTCCTGAAGAATTTCTATAAATATCCCGCTGAATTTCCAATTGCATTCTTTGAAGTTCAAATTCTGTTAATGTCTGAAAGGCAAATTCCGACTGAGCATCAAGACTATAGATACCTGTTTCTTTCTGAAATTCGCCGAATTTTGTCTCTATTTGAAATAATTTTTCATTTTGATCTTTATAAATTGTTGCAACATACTCTACATAATTATTTTTAAAATTCTTAATCATATTTTGAAGTTCAGATACATAGAAATTCGCTATATTGGCAGCCATCTGAGGGTCTTTCTTAAAAACCACACTTATACTAATAGAAGCATCTTCATTATCAACAAAAGATACATCCTCATTTAGTTTCTCGTAGATTTTTGCTCTGTATTTTTTATCCCATTTTGCCATCAAGTCGAACTCATTAATTACCTTATCTGAAATTGTGCGGCTCTTTAGATATCGAATATATCTAAGTGTTTCTTCATTCTGACCAAATAAACCACCGGCAAAACCGAGATTACTCATAGCAACTGAAGTAACATTAAGCTGATTCCCCTGTTCTTCTGATATTACCACCGCCGTACTTCTGTACCATTCGGGAAGTATGAGCAAAATACCAATTGCAATAATGCCAACGATCGCATTGACAATAACTAATTTCCAAAAATACTTTTGGATCAATTTAATTAATCGGGGTAATTCTTTTCTATTTTCTGTTGTCATATTTCAACCTATGATGTTGTTGTTGCGTTATATGCTACAATAAACGATAAGAAAATCGATCCTATCATGGATAAAAATTCCAAAACGGATATTTCTCCAAGAAAAATATTGTTCATTGATCTGTTAACGATGATAATATCCCCACGCTCAACGAGCTTGCTTTCGGCATTCCTGATCTTTTTATCATTGCGAATGATCATGACACTTTTATTACTGCCTTTTTCATCCACACCTCCGGCCATTGCAATGTAATCTGCGACGGTATGGCCTTGAATGTAATTATAGATTCCCGGCTCATTAACAAACCCATTGACCATAATGCGTTTTGCACTTGAAACCTCTAATACGTCTCCTGCCAATAATTCGATATTTTGATTTTCCCTACTGTTTGATTGGTCAAGAATGATCTGGCCATCACGTTTTAAAGTTATGGCATCATAATTTGTAATATTGGTCATCTGTAGCTTCCGTTGAATAAATTCATATACTTTTTCACCGGGTATTATCGGAACAATTGCTTTGGTATTGATCGGACCGTAAACATGAATACATTCTTTTTCCACATCGGCGTATGGGATATATATTGATCTTATTTTGTAAAGGAAGGGGTTGTCATCAAGATCACCCTTCATGTAATAATTGTAAATATTGACAATCGATGTATCATCATATCCACGTACTTCTACCTCAAAATCTTTTGCCAAATAGTGAAGTGAAAGCATGCTTATAAGATCATTCAAGCGTAAAGAAGCAGGTAAGGCATATTCATCATTTACTGATACACCGGCCATTTTTCTCTTTTGGACGGTACCTGCAGTTTGTGGCGTTTTTACAGAAGGTTCCGTAACATTATTTACGTCGGATTCTGTGTATAAGGTGATCATTTCGGGATTCTGAACCGCTCCAAATACCGGGATATGGACATTTCTTACATCATACAAATTAACATCGATCTCAGCAGTTGAGTATCTTTGTTTACATTTTGCTTTGATCAATTTTACAGCTTCATTGTATTTTAATTCACTAATATGAACTTGTCCGATACCGGGGATCATCATTTCCCCTATAGGCGACACTTCTACTGAATAGGTTATTGTCGTCAAATGATTGATCTGAATAAGAAATTTATCTCCGCTACCGATCACATAATCATAGGGGTCGACTTCTATAGGAGTAACTACTTCGGAATTATAGTTTAAATGATTAACCATGTTTTGAGATTGACCCGCTGATTGCGCCATCATACTACCTGTCTGCGCAAACAAGAGTTGACCAACAAATAATATCAAAAATGAGATCATGGAAAATTGCTTTATTTTCATAAAGTCTCCTTTATTATAATAGCTCTAAACAAATAAAATACTTTCAATTTTAGATTAAATTTTTGCATTAATTCTATTTAAAGCAAATATTTACGCAAAAATAGGGAATATTCATATCTGATACAATAAAAATTGCCTCATTTTAGCACTGTCATTTTCTTTATTTCATATAGTGTTCCACTTAATTCTAACCCATAAACATACACACCCGAAGCCAAATTTGTTCCATCAAATATTATTTCATGCTCTCCGGCATTGCGGTAACCTTGAACAATATTTTTCACAAGTTGACCCCGAAGATCGTAAATTATAATATTGACCATTGCAGGTCGATCAAGATTGTAAGCAATAGTCGTCATAGGATTAAAGGGGTTGGGATAGTTCTGTCGCAAACTGCAAGCCGAAGGAATGATCGTTTCAGTGCTTACTTCGACATCATAACCCATAAACTGCAAAACATAGCCTGCAAGGTTCTGCCGCTCAATAGCTGTTGTGATCGTTTCAAAAGGGAAACCCATGGT
>DAOVOB010000139.1 GCA_030629925.1 Fidelibacterota bacterium | reverse complement strand
CGGAAAACTTATTCCATATTGGGCAGCTCTGGCAAAGAAATACAAACGACATTTTTATCCTGGACAGGCATTGTATCGTGCGGGCACCGATCGTTTTCCTCAAGGAGAGATCCCGCGTCAGATCCGCTTGAACCGTGATACAGACGGTTGTCAAGGATCTGTTTATTTTACAGCAAATAATTTTTTCCAAAATCCTAAGAATACCATTGATTCAATGAAACTTGACTTATATGCAAATAAGGCGTTATGGCCGGTTAATCAGCACCAAAAAGGTAAGGCACTTAAAGCTCCGGTCGTTTTTTCTGAACGCACCGGAAAAGAAGAAGTTCAACTATCATGGGAAGTTGATCCTAAAGCATGGGGCTATGTTGTTTATCGCTCTAAAACACAACAAGATCTCAGTAAAGAAGGGTCTACAATTCTGGATGTTGTTACCGACGGTTCCGGAACGTATATTGATATGACAAATGAACAGTGGTTCTATGCTGTAACTTCTTTGAATCCCTTTAAATTAGAAAGCCGGGTTACTCAAGCGGTTTATGATTTTGTAGCACCTCGTAAACCGGTATTTGCTTCGGAAGTAAAAGCATGTTTTGTTCCCTTTGTCTGGAAAGTGTATTCACAGGCAGAGACTTACCATATTCAAGTTGCAACGGATAAAGAATTTGGTTTTGTTGTTTATGAAGAACAGCTTCTTGAACACAATCGACTAAATAAAAAATTACCACGCGGCTATATCTACTACTGGCGAATAAAAGCGGATAATACTGAAAATTGGTCACCGATCTGGACATTCTGCCGTTAGTACAATTTCTGAAAGGAAAGAAATGAGAAAAACCATTTTAGCACTCCTAGTGCTACTGTTATCAATAAATGCACTTTTTGCTTTAGATATGCCGCCAAAACGGGAATTTCGAGCCGTATGGCTGTCGACAGTTGCAAATATAGATTGGCCGAAATCCAGATATGATTCGGATAGTAAAAAACAAAGTGATCTAAAAAACTATCTGGTAAAACTTAAAGACAGCGGATGTAATGCTGTGCTGATGCAGGTACGTTGTGCTTGTGATGCTATGTATAAA
The DNA here is from genome assembly GCA_030629925.1 of Fidelibacterota bacterium. Lineage (GTDB taxonomy): Bacteria > Fidelibacterota > Fidelibacteria > Fidelibacterales > Fidelibacteraceae > M50B103. The sequence goes on along the minus strand of DAOVOB010000139.1, from coordinate 3,388 downwards.
TCGGACATTGAACCGTGGTCTTACTGGTTTAGCGGAACACAGGGAAGCGGGCCAAGTACAGACTGGGATCCCTTGACATTTGCCGTAGAAGAGGCACATAAACTCGGCATGGAACTCCATGCTTGGGTAAATCCTTATCGTGCGGTTGTAAGTCCTTCTTCAATAAATAATAGCGGCTATATTGCTTCCTCGCATGTCACAAAACAACATCCCAATTGGATACTTAAATTTCCTTCGGTATATATTTTGGATCCGGGTCTACCCGAAGTCAGGGATTATATTTCTGATGTCTTGATGGATATTGTTAACCGTTATGACATTGACGGTCTGCATATGGATGACTATTTCTATCCTTACAGCGGTATAACGACGGAAGACACTGCAACATTTTCATATGATCCAAGAGGATTTGAAGACATTCATGATTGGCGTCGTGACAATATCAATACATTAGTTGAAGGGATCATGGATAGCATTAATATCGTGAAACCTTGGGTAAAATGGGGTATATCTCCCTTTGGTATATATAAACCCGGTGTGCCTGAGGGTATCAGTGGGATGAATGCTTATAGTGTGCTTTATTGTGACCCTATTGCATGGTTAGCAAATCAAACTGTTGATTATATTACGCCTCAGTGCTACTGGCCTTTCGGCGGTGGACAGGATTACGGTAAATTGATCCCTTGGTGGGCTGAACAGGCAAATTATTATGGACGTCATTTTTATCCCGGACAGGGAATGTATAATGCATGGCGAGATAATTGGCCACGTGGGGAAATTCCACGTCAGATTCGCTTAAATCGCGCAACTGATCACTGTAACGGGTCAGTATTCTTTACCGCAAATGATTTTTATGATAATCACAAAAACACGATCGATAGTCTAAAGTTAGATCTCTATCGCTATCCCGCTTTATGGCCGGTGATGAGCTGGAAGGACAGTATTCCACCTGCCTCACCTCAAAATGCTTTGATGGCTGTTGCCGGCGATGGAAGCAAGACCATTACGTGGGATGCTCCCACATACACTGATCCGGGTGATTCTGCTTATGCCTATGTTGTTTATCGTTCACCTTATCCGGTGGATGATATGTCAGATATGTCAGGCGCACAAGATATTCAGTTTCATCATAATCATATCTTTGAAGATGATGCTTCAGGGATGTATTATTATGGGGTCAGCACACTTGATCGCTATAAATTGGAAAGTCCGGTTGCTGTACTGGATCATCCTTTTGTCGACCCATTATTTCCTGAGTATGCTGAGACATCAGCACCTAAAAACCCGTCTATTGGATGGGCAGATAAAGCCGGTGCAAGTCAGTTTACATTAGAGATCTCATCATCAGATGACTTTACAACACCCATGCATCAATTTACACTTAACGATACTGTAAAAAATATTGCATTGAATTATCAAACATCTTATTACTGGCGAGTTAAAGCCGACAATACTGTTTACTGGTCACCGACTTGGGTATTTACAACTATCTTAGCGCCACAGGTACAGCCTTTAACTCCATTTGCAAATATCGAAGGCACACGTCTTGATCCCATTTTAAGTTGGGGAAGTTTTGAAGATGCCACTTCATATGAAGTGCAAGTGGCGCGTAATGAAGCTATGAGTGATCTGCTGCTTAATGAATTATCTATTATTGATACAAGTTTACAATTGAATGATCTGGATTATGCAACAAATTATTACTGGCGTTTACGTTCAGATAAATACGATAGATGGACAGATGTTTTTAGTTTTAAAACCAAGGAAGAGTTCGTTGAGACCCAATGGGCAAGAAGTTCTCTCAATCAAAGATATCCTGCTTTTCTCGATAGTAGTTTACAGGCAAGTGGACTTGCATTAGGTAATTTTAACGACAAAGATATTCTACTTATACTTCAAAGTCAGAATGATAGCATAAAAGTAAATGCTCTGGATGTCCAAACCGGTAATGAGGTGCCCTTTGTTTTGAATATGACCGGGATAAGCGGCGGACTTCATGCACTTAGAGATATTGAAATTACACCCGATGGTGTGATCTATGCGTCAAACTGTGTGGAGGAAACAGGTTCATTTAAGGTCTACCAATGGTTAGATCCTTCACAAGCACCTCTTTGCGTTTATCAAGCAGATGATGTTGCATTCCGATTGGGTGATCAATTAACGGTTGATGGGAATTATTATGATGGTACAGTAAGCATTTATGCACTTAGCTCATCATATTATAAATTGATCAAATTGAATTGGAATAATGTCAGTCAAGCTTTTGAAGCAGAACAAATAAGTCTTGGACGTATGCTAAAATCTAATGCTTCACTTGCATTGATACCGGGAAGTAATGGCTTATATGTCAACTCGATTGGATATTCGGTGGTTCATTTTAATGATCAAGGCCGCACAATAGGTATTATGGGTGATAATCCTAGCTTAGCAACAAAAGCAAGTGCTATAGAAGGTTTTGCCTATAATGAAAAAGAATATTTGGTCTCATATTCATATGTAAGTGAAACAGCAACTGTGATCGATGTGATCGATGGTGTTGCAGATGCATTATTTGCAGGTTCAACTTACAAATTAGGTATGAATCAAAATGTTGGAGCAGTCGGTGATGTTGAAGTGTTTGACAATGGAGATGGAACCTTTAACATTTTTGTTCTTGGTAATCAAAATGGCCTTGCTTCATTTACGTTTGATGCTGCATCTGCTATGGTTGCTGTTGATGATGTCAGTCAGGCAGTTGATTTCAGACTTGGGAACAATTATCCTAATCCTTTTAATCCGATCACAACGATCCCTTATGACTTAGCAAGAGATACCTATATTGAGATCAAGGTACATGATATTCACGGTCGTTTAGTCAGTACACTATATGATGGCTACCAGTTTGCCGGTTCACATGAAGTACGTTTTAATGCGGGTAATGTGAGTTCGGGTATGTATATCTGTACCTTGCAGGCAGGTGATAAAAAAGTTGCTAGGAAGTTGACGTTGATCAAATAGTGACGCGTGACTCGTAAGGTGTGACAAGAAAATAAATGTAGGGGCTCAATATCTTGAGCCCTTTTTTTATGTGTGTAAAAAGTCGATAAGTTGAATAATCTTTTTATGAAACGGAAAGATATTTCTGTCATTTCGACCGGAGTGGAGAAATCTCAAAATTCTAAAATCATTTATAATTATAGGGAATCGTAATGACAAAGAGATCCTGAAACAAGTTCAGGATGACGCTATTATTTTTATTAATATTTATTTCACCAGTTATCCGTCTACGCCAAGGCTACGCCGGACAGGCCAGTTACCAGTTACCAGCTTGCCGTGCCGAAGCTTTAGCGAAGGCTGGTAACTAGTCATCCTTTTTACATTTCTCACATATTCCAAAGATCTTCATAGT
>DAOVOB010000110.1 GCA_030629925.1 Fidelibacterota bacterium | reverse complement strand
GATCCCATCCAATCCTATGGTTGAAATTGAATGCGTCGCGATTTCTTTAACGACAGGTTTTGCATGATAGGCAATACCGAGTCCGGCTGTATTGATCATAGGAAGATCGTTGGCACCATCTCCAACGGCAATGACTTGTTCAAGATTAATGCCCTCCATCTGAGCGATCAATTTCATAAGTTGAGCTTTTTTCTCGCCATTCACGATCTCACCAAGATGTTTTCCGGTTAATTTACCATCGACGATCTCCAGGTCATTTGCGTATACATAATCAATATTGAGTTTTTTCTTTAGATATTCGCCAAAATACACAAATCCACCCGAAAGAATTGCAACTTTATATCCCAGATCTTTCAAGATTGAAATTAATCTTTCGGCACCTTCAGTTATAGGAAGATTTTCGGCAATATCCTGCATCACCGATTCGTCTAAGCCCTTCAGTAAGGCAACACGCTGCTTAAAGCTTTGGTTAAAATCCAGTTCCCCCCGCATTGCGGCTTCGGTGATATCATGGACTTTATCACCTACCCCGTGGCGTTTGGCCAGCTCAACGATGCATTCTGTCTGAATGAGCGTAGAATCCATATCAAAGCAGACCAATCGACGATTCTTGCGATACACATCATCGTGTTGAAATGCGATATCCGCTTCTGTGGTATCCGCCAGTTGAAAGAACTCCGCTTTCATCTTCTTTTCGTTGCGTGGCTTGCCCCGGACGGAAAATTCGATACATGCTTTTGTGTTTTTAGCATCGCCATTCATCGGTATACGACCCGTCAGACGATTGATAATATCAATATTCAAACCCTGTTTATAGATAATGCTCGTGATCTTTGAAATTTGAGCTGCTGATATCCTGCGTGACAACATGGTAATAACATAGCGACCTTTTGCCTGCTGATTTACCCAGTCATTGTAGCGCTCACTCCCAATGGGGGAGAACTTTACAGTGATCTCAAGATCATATGATTTATAGAGAACATCTTTTAGAATACTAGAGGATTTGTCACTTTCGACCTCGACTAACATACCCAAAGAGAGACTATTATGGATTACGGCCTGCCCGATATCGAGAATATTCGCTTTGTACTCGGAAAGTATTTCTGTAATACTTGTCGTTAAGCCCGGTTTGTCTTGTCCCGAAATAGTCAGTAATAGGATCTCTTTCTGTTTCACATTCCCTCCTGATGGGTGTTGAATAGAGTTTTTTTCAAATACAAAAAATAAAACACCCTAATTTAATAAAACTTTATTAAATTATAAAACTGGTTTTTTGATTATTTTTGTATAAATTCGGGCAATATTTGACAATATATTGGATATTGTCCCATAACTCTTAATAATTGAAGGAGAATATGATGAAAATATTAATTTCTGACGGACTTAGCAAAAAAGGACAGGAAATTATTGAAAATGCAGGTATTGAATGTGTGAATCAGCATTATTCACCCGAAGAATTGCTTGAAAATATCAAGGATTACGATTGTATTCTGGTCCGTTCAGCCACTAAAGTCCCCAAAGAGGTTATTGACGCAGGTGAGAATCTGAAGGTTATTGCACGCGGCGGTGCAGGTATTGACAATATTGATCATCAATATGCAAAGACCAAAGGTATCCCTACTCTAAATACTCCGGCAGCTAACTCTGCATCCGTAGCCGAACTTGCTGTTGCGCACATGTTCGCTTTGGCTCGTTTTCTCCATAAATCAAATGTTACCATGCGTGACGGCAAATGGAATAAAAAAGAATACAAGGGTATTGAGCTTAACGGTAGAACCCTCGGAATAGTCGGTTGTGGCAAGATCGGTCAGCTAACCGCCGGTAGAGCAAATGGACTTGGTATGAACGTCATTGGATATGATCCTTTCATCAAAGAAGCCGAAGGTATTGAAATGGTATCCTTTGACGAACTACTTGCAAAAGCTGATTTCGTTTCACTTCACGTACCTAAACAAGCAGAACCCGTGATCGGTGCTAAAGAGATCGCAAAAATGAAAGACGGTGTCTACCTAATTAATTGTGCCCGCGGCGGCGTAGTTGATGAAGCCGCTTTACTTGATGCCTTGAACAGTGAAAAAGTTGCCGGTGCCGGTATTGATGTTTATGTTGAAGAACCAACAAACAACATCGAACTTGTCTCCCACCCCAATGTCTCCGTTACTCCGCACGTTGGCGCATCTACAACTGAAGCTCAGGAACGGGTTGGAAGTGAAATTGCCGAGAAAATTGTGGCGGCATTAAAAGGATAATAATCAATAAAATATTTTAGTAGAGACGGAGCATTGCTCCGTCTTTTTTATATGCAGAGAATTTAGACCACTAAATTCTCTGCGATAGATATTTAAGATTAAATGTAGAGACACGCCATGGCGTGTCTTTACAAATATGTTTTGCATTATCGCAAAGACCCACCCTAGTGTGTCTCTGCATAAACTGTCAATTTTGTTATTCATCATCCAAACTCCAACATCAACAAATAATCAGCTTGTAAATCATCATCACTATGCAATATTATTGCCTAAAAAGGGCAAATTTGTTAATTGTCATTATTCTCTATAATTCACTGTATTCCATAGGATTATTGTTGTTTATATTGGGTTTTACCTTTAATTTTCATTCAGTAATTTATAGGAGCTTACAATGGTCAGGATCAAGGGATTTAAAGGTATTCGACCGAAAAAGGAACTGGCATCGAGGATCGCATCTCCCCCTTATGACGTGTTAAACTCAAATGAAGCTCGGATTGCAGTTAAGATCGAGCCCTACTCTTTTTTACATGTTGTAAAATCCGAGGTTGATCTGCCTCCGGGAACCGATCAATACGATCCTGCGGTTTATCAAAAAGCAGCTGACAATCTGTCGGAAATGCGCAAAGATAAATTGATCCAGGATCAAAAACCCGTCATGTATATCTATCGCCAGGTCATGGATGAACGTACTCAAACCGGATTGATCGCCGTGCAACATATTGACGATTACCTCGAAGGCAAGGTCAAGATCCATGAATTGACCCGTGAAAATAAAGAAAAGGATCGCATTACTCATATAGATGTGGTTAATGCTCATACCGGTCCGGTATTTTACACCTATCCCGATGATAAAAATATCGATAAAATGATCGCCGATTCAATAGATAAAGATCCTGAATATGATTATACTTCGAAAGACGGTGTACACCATACTTTATGGCTTCTTGAAGACCGAAATACAATAGATTCATTGATCGGACATTTCGATAAAATAGATCATGTCTATGTCGCAGACGGCCATCATCGTTCCAAAGCATCGGCTATGGTAGGGAAAATGCGTCGCGATGCCAATCCCAAGCATACGGGTAATGAAGAATACAACTGGTTTCTGGCTGTATTCTTTCCCGCAAAACAACTCAAGATCATTGATTATAACCGTGTTGTGAGAGACCTGAATGGTTTATCAAAGAAAGAATTTCTATCCAAGATGGAAAAAATATTCAAGATCAAGAAAATTAGCTCCTCAGAATCTGCCAAACCAACAGAAGAACATGAATTTAGCATGTATCTGCTTGACCACTGGTACCAATTGACCCTAAAAAAAGAACTTTTTGATCTTTCCGATCCCGTTAAAAGTCTTGATTCAGCTTTATTGACTGAGTTGGTACTTGAACCCATCCTGGGTATAAAAGATATACGTAAGGACAAGCGAATTGATTTTGTTGGTGGTAGTCGCGGTATGGAAGCTCTGGAAGGACGCGTCAATGCCGGTGAAATGGCATTATCATTCGCCCTTCACCCTATCACGATAAAACAACTGATGGATGTTGCAGATTCAAACGCCTTGATGCCGCCTAAGACTACCTGGTTTGAACCAAAACTGCAGAGCGGACTATTTATTCATAGTTTGGAAGACGAATAATGCGCCATCCAAATCTTATTAAGTGGGAAAAAAAGTTAAAATCCGTTCTGGATGAAATTGATGTCCTCCTCGAAAATCGATACGGGGACAAGTACGATCTTCATCCTGCACGCAGAAAACATGGGGCAACATCCAACCGGTCTCATGATGGCCTTTTTGATATCCGTGGTGATTTTACTCTCGGATTAGGATCTGATAAAGGTAAAGGATATATCGTTGATATTGACCTTAAAACCCTTGAGAACATCCCTCAGAATATTATTGATCAGATCGAGAACGAGACGATCAAAGAATTGAAAAAACGCCTGTCACAAGCATTCCCGGATAGAGAATTGAAAGTTGAGAAAGATGGGAATGTGATTAAGGTATTTGGGGATCTTTCTCTGGGAAATATTTAATTTAAAGACTCACACTAAGACACTAAGTAAAGACTAAGGCACTAAGAATCTTTAAGGCTTCGGACTGTAACAAATTGATAATAAGGTGCTCTTAAATTATGTTTTTAATTCAGGCCTAATTATAATAATCGGTCATCCTGAACTTGCTCGCCATGGCGTAGCCAAAGGCGTAGCATGGTTTCAGCCCCGAAGGGGTCCCGTAGGGAGACCTCCGTGAGCATTGTGATTCAATAATCAATTCAAGTTTAAGCAATGTCTTTCGTTCCGTAAAGAGTAGACCCAATTCAAAAATGAATTCGCTCGTTATTTTTATTGAAAATCAGAACGTCGCAGAGATCCTGAACCCCCGATATTCATCGGGGCCTCAGGCAACCTTTTCACCGATATTCATCGGCGCAGGCAGGATGACTAGGCTTTGTTGTTTTTGTGCCTTTGAGATTCTTTGTGTCTTTGTGTGAGGCTCTTATAGTTGTGTTTTAAATTTTTGTGCCTTTGTGTGAGGTTATTCTTGCTCTTATATTTTATCTCTCATATCTTATCTCTGATATTATGAATAAACTACTGCCCTTAATCATTATACTGACCCTGATGTTTTCTTCCTGCTCAAAAAAGGAAGACATTTCCTATATGGGCTCACGTTCTTGTAAAGATTGTCATGAACGATTTTACGATCTCTGGGAAAATTCCTATCACGGTCGCGCAATGATGGATTTTACCGAGATTTTTGCAAACGATCATTTATCTTCTTGTAAAAATTACATCCCCGTCGGCATTGATGCTTTTCAATATAAGCTCAAAGGCAAAAAAGGAG
>DAOVOB010000194.1 GCA_030629925.1 Fidelibacterota bacterium | reverse complement strand
CATTAAAAATATTAGAATTTTGAGATCTCTCCGCTTCGGTCGAGATGACAGGAAATGCTATTTGTAATAAGAGATGATAATTTAAATCTTCTGATTTCTGATTACCGCTTTGCTTTATTATAGTTTTTAACTTCTTTAATCATTTTTGCAAAAGATCTGCCTTTTTGGCGGCGTTCATATTCTTCCATTTGGTAGAAATCAGATTCACGTTTCAGGCGTAAGTAATTTTCAAGTTTAGCTTCCTGTAATTCACCGCTTTCGCAGGCTGTGATCACGGCACAGCCGGGTTCATTGGTATGAGTACAATCACGGAAACGACAAGTCTCCGCTACGGCAATAATATCGGCAAAAGTTTCTTCCAGTCCTGCATCAGAGCCGCTAATGCCTACTTCACGCATCCCCGGTGTATCAACCAGAAAGCTCCCGTTTTCCAGTTCGATCAATTCCCTGTAAGTCGTGGTATGTTTCCCTTTCGCAGTGGAATCACTAATAGTATCAACTCGTTGACGTTCACCACCGGTGAGACGATTGATCAACGAAGATTTTCCAACGCCTGATGAACCAACAAAGCAATAGGTTTTTCCGGGTGAGAGGAGTTCGATAATATATTTTATACCCGATTCGGTCAATGCGGATGTCCATATCAATTCTGCTTCAGGGTGGCGCGTTTTTATTTCATCTACAAATTCATTTGTTTCATCTTTAGTGAAAAGATCGGTTTTATTTAAAATGATCACCGGTGTGATGTTACCGTCATAAATAATTGTCAAATAGCGTTCAAGGCGATTCAGGCTAAAATCTTCATCACCTGACATCACAACAAAAGCAATATCAATATTAGCTGCGATCACTTGTTCGCCGGTTTTTCGTCCGCTTGCACGTCGGCGAAATACGGTCTTACGGGGAAGGATTTGGTGTATGAGACCCTGTTTCTCGTCCATGGGTGTAAGGACAACCCAATCTCCTACAGCAGGAAATTCATCCTTAGATTCGGAATTGAACATGATCTTCCCGGTTACACCTGCTTCAAAAACACCCTGCTCGCACATGACGAAATAGCGCTCACGGTGTTCTTCGATCACACGACCGATACAGGCATCATCGGAGGGTAGCTCCGGTATGGGAAAATCTTTATCATTATATCCGAGAAAGTCGATCATAATTGTATTCCACTAAAAAAGTGAACCAAGCCGTTAATAAGCGGACCTAAGAGTTTGCCGAAAACTGAGAAACCGGTGATCCTGCCAAGAAAGACAACTGCAAGAAGGATAATTCCACCGTAGCGTTCCAGATAATCAATAATATGAACGCCTTTGTCCGGCATGAATCCGCGTAGGATCTTAGAACCGTCAAGCGGCGGAATGGGAATAAGGTTGAATATTCCGAGTCCGACATTAATGAGCAAAAAATAAACGAGATTAAGTTTTAAAAAGAGAATGATCCCCGGATCGTTGGTCATAGGAACCAATTGTGGAAATATTCTAAAACAGAGACCCACAACTGCCGCCATGAGAAAATTTGATGCCGGTCCTGCAGCCGCCGATAGGGCCAGATCCCGCTTGGGATGTTTAAAAGCATAGATATTGATCGGTACCGGTTTTGCCCATCCCATGCCGATCACGAACAGCATGATCATTCCGATGGGATCAATATGAGAAATGGGATTTAAAGTCAGGCGTCCCATGTTCTTGGCGGTGTTATCGCCTAAGCGATAGGCAATATACCCGTGCGAGTATTCGTGAACGGTCAAAGCAAGTAAGATCGGGATGACCATTGACATATAATTCATTAGCTGTGGATTCATTGAGTTAATTTTTCCCTGGGGTGAAATGTTTTATGTACTTCTTTTAAATAATTTCGATCAAGGTGCGTGTAGATCTGTGTAGTTGCAATATCCGAGTGTCCCAACATTTCTTGTACAGCACGAAGATCAGCGCCGCCCTCTAGCAAATGAGTGGCAAAGGAATGACGGAATACATGCGGTGAGACGGCTTTGTCGATATGAGCTAAATTCGTATACTTTTGAATTATTTTCCAAACTCCCATTCGTGAGAGCGGGGTTCCTCGCATATTGAGAAACAGGGTATCTTCCGCTTTAATATTTGCTGCAAGCAAAGGACGAACGTGTTGAAGGTAGAGTGAAAGCCAATTTTTCGCTTCATCCCCAAAGGGGACGATCCGTTCTTTCAAGCCCTTGCCAAAAACCCGCACCCAACCGTCCTCCATCATAAGCGCCGGCAAGCGAAGAGATAGTAGTTCGGAAATTCGAAGACCGCTCCCGTAAAGTAATTCCAGCATGGCACGGTCACGCACACCACCGTCCTTTGTTGTATCAATATTTTCAAAGATTGATTCTATATCGGAGATATCCAGTATTTTAGGTAAACGTTTTGGTAATTTTGGCGAATCAATATTTTCCGTAACATCTTTTTGACAATAACCTTCATTGACCATAAAGCGGTGGAACATGCGAATCGCGGAGAGATTTCGAGCCAATGAACTTGGAGCCAGAGGTATTTCAGCAAGATCTTCAAGATAAGCGATCACATGATCAGTTGAGATCGTATTCTCATTTTCTACCTTATGTTCGCCTAAATAGGCAAGATAACGGGTAATGTCTGTTCGGTAAGATTGTACCGTGTTGGGTGACAATTGTCGTTCACCCTGTATATGATAAATGAAGTCCTGAAAAGTTCTTTGCATAATTACTTATTTTACAAATGCATTTTCGATCTCTTCGCACAGCATATGTCCGATGATGATATGCATTTCCTGAATGCGCTGAGTGTTCTCCGAAGGGACGATAAGCTCAACATCTCCAAGTCCCTTGAGTTTACCGCCATTATTGCCGCTGAGGACAACACAGTGCATGCCAATATTATTTGCTTCCTTCGCTGCTTCAATGATATTGGAAGAGTTTCCCGAGGTACTGATCGCAACAAGCACATCATCTTCATTACCTAAAGCATCTACTTGGCGAGAGAAAAGTTCATCACTTCTATTCGTGTCGTTGATCCATGCGGTCAGGAAAGATGTATCAGTAGTTAAAGATATAGAAGCAAGTGCAGGACGAACATGATTCAGTTTGGCGACCAGTTCCGCTGAGAGGTGTTGGCAATCCGCCGCCGAACCGCCATTGCCGCACCAAAGGATCTTTTTATTTGCTTTGAGCGCTGTGGTCATTATTTTAGCCGCATCATTTATTTTTTGTTGAAAAACATGATCCTGTTCAAGTGTACTGATCAGGGTGCGTGATTCGGAGAAAGCATTCTTCATATCTGTATATCCTTAAAAAATGTCGATATTATGTAAACAACAGCGAAGTTAATACAATTGAAATGATTAGTAAAGAAAATTTATTCGTAACGCGTAACGCGTGATTCGTAACTCGTGTATGAGCTGTAATTGGTATTCGTGATCCGTGTAGAGAACAGGCATGCCTGTTCCAAGGAGAAAATTGTTTCAGGAAGAAAGTAAGGCGTGAGACGT
>DAOVOB010000255.1 GCA_030629925.1 Fidelibacterota bacterium | reverse complement strand
TTATTGATGCGGAAGGACCGCTTCTTCTTTTAGATCTTGAAACACACGAAATATCAAACGATGACAGTTCTGAAAAATTTCTTTTTAAGTGCAAAGACGCTTATGCGATCGAAACAGTATTACTGCGTTCGGGAAATCATTATACCCTATGTGTAAGTTCTGAAATAGGCTGTGCTATGGGCTGTACTTTCTGTAAAACGGGCGAAATGGGATTAAAGCGAAAGCTTCAAGCGGGAGAGATCGTTGAGCAAGTCCTGCTTGCCAGACGGATCTCAGACAAAAAGATAAACAATATTGTTTTTATGGGTATGGGGGAACCTTTCAATAATTATGACGAGGTTGTAAAAGCTGCAACGATCATGAACCATGCAAAGGGATTGAATATTGGCGCCAGACATATTACGATCTCAACTTCCGGTGTCGTGCCATATATCAGAGAATTTGCACATCTACCATTTCAATTCAAATTGGCGATTTCTTTGAATTCCGCTAATGATACAAAGAGAAGCGAAATGATGCCGATCAATCGCAGATATCCTTTGGAAGATCTGCTTTCTGCGGCTAAATATTATACGATTGTGACCAATAAATTGATCACATTTGAATATGTCCTTATGAAAGGTGTCAATGACACAGCTAAAGATGCTCATGAGCTCATTGAAAAACTCAGTTCAATACCTTCAAAACTCAATATAATTCCTTACAATGAAATTGATGATCGTTTTCAGCGTCCCGGTGAAAAAGATATCCAGCGTTTTCTTTCTCATCTTGAAAATGTGTCTTTTGCCGTGACCTTAAGATATAGCGGTGGTAGAGGGATAAGTGCCGCTTGTGGCCAGCTTTATCATGAGGTAATGGATTCATGATCAATAGCTATCTGGAGGACATAGCGCTTGCAAAGGCTCTAAAAGCACTAAAAAGCGAAGAAGTGTTCATTTATCCCACTGATACCATTTATGGTTTTGGTGGTGATGCCATGTCTTCTAAAGTTCTTGATAAACTATATTCACTAAAGCGGAGGCCGGAAAATATGCCGGTCAGTATAATTGTTCGGAATAAGATGATGTTGTCACAATATGCTCACATTCCTGCAAAGGCAGATTTGTTGATCGATCAATTTCTTCCCGGCGCGCTAACCCTTGTACTGCCTGCAAAAGATATTGTCATGCCGAATAAATTATTCAGTGTTCAGGGATATTTGGGATTTCGCATTCCAAATCATGATTTTTGCAGGGAACTGTCTGAGGCATTTGAAGGACCTATTATTACTACATCTGTCAATCTTTCGGGTAAAGCACCCATGAACAATATAAAAAGTATTAATGATCAGTTTGGAAATGAGATCAAGCTGATGATATCGGATCCAAAATTAGATTTATCGACAGAAGCTTTGAGCAGTACTGTCGTCATGATATCTAAAGACGAGTCTTTGAAGATTTTACGCGAGGGTGTCGTTTCAGCTGAAAGTATTAATCAAGCTCTTCAATAAATGGTTCAGCGACCTTGTCGAAAAAGTCCTGATTTGATGGTGATAATATTCTATAAAGCGGTAGTAGCGACGTATCCTGATAGGTATTGACAAAATATTCGCTGTCTTTATAATGTTTATTGACAAAGAAATTTTGGAATTTGTTCTGAGAATCCAAATTTTGTGAATCAATAAGATAATTCAAAGCCTCTTCAAGTAAATACCAAGCCTTAGTTCCCTGGCCATCATCAAGCGCCCAAAATGCCTGATTATATAAATGGCGCGCCCGGCGGAATCGAAAATCACCGGTCAATTTATCAAAATCTTTTTTACGGGGACTCCAGCCCTTGGACCACTGAGAGGAACTACCGCGTGCATAAACCTCATTGGCCAGATCAAAGATGGAATTTCCACCAAGATCCTCAATCCCATCCATTTCGGATGCCATAATGAGATAGCCATAATAATCAATAATATCTCTTAAAGGATGATACATCATTTCTCTGTAGAGTGCTTCTCCTTCAATGAACTCAAAGACCCAGGCGTTATCAATATATCTCTGATCATATTCATTTGAGAAAAATGCATTGGTGGCAATACTCATTTTTGAGCCATTTTTTGATATCTGGGTCACATGGATCGTAATACGGTATGGAACAATCAGATCATATACTTCATTGCTAAAACTATTGGATGCAATATACTTTTCAATGGTGTTTCTTAGTTCACCAATGATGCGTTCTTCTTGTGAATTCAGGTTGTTTCCTTCAACACTGATATTAGGAACAAAGGTTTGTGCAACAAGTATAGAGCTTGAGATCAGAAAAATTATTATTCGTTTCATTAAGGTTTCCATGATTTTGCATAATCTATTGATAAATATTAAAGAATTCAAGGCTTTACATTGCAAGGTAAATATAGTATTATCCCATCAATTATTAACGCTTGCCGGAGAATAAATGCGTACAAATATCATTATTCGTTCTTTTTTTATCACCTTGTTTTCAATGAGTGTTTTAACCGCCGCACAACATATTGTTCCCGCTGATGATGGCTATTTTTATACAGATTCAATGAACTCAAAGATA
>DAOVOB010000108.1 GCA_030629925.1 Fidelibacterota bacterium | reverse complement strand
TTTTTATATCGTGAATATGATATATATACACGCTGTCTGTCAGACTCACTTACATCCGGGAAAGCATATCATTTTTCCGCTGCCCCTGTTAAAGCGGTAGTATTTCCTCCAGATTGGAATATTCAAAGTGAAGAACTGTATTTTCAGGAATTATTGGCAGCTTGTCCGAATGATTCTTTATTAATGCTGTCTATCACGAATGACGATGTCCCCGACAGTGATGAAGGTGATACGATCTCATATCAGATAAACTATAATATTATTGCTAACCATACCCGACAGGGAGTGGATAGACAGTTTAATGGGCGCAGTTATATTAAATTAATTAGAAATAATCAGAATTATTGGGTGATCTATTATTGGCAGGATATCCCTGTATCTACCGATGCTACCTGGTCGGATCTGAAAGCATATTTTTAATAGATCATTATTGGGAGAGTAAATGAAGAAAATTGGATTGGGATTCGTTATACTTATGGTGTTGTTATCATCTTGTACTGTTAAGGAACATAAACCTGTTGATACAATTATTGAAAATGCTATTGAAGAGAGAATATTTCCCGGCGCAGTATTGATCGTTGGGAACTCAGATAAAATTCTCTATCAAAAAGCTTATGGTCATTATACTTATAATGAAAATTCAACACTCGTAGAACTAAATTCCATGTTTGATATGGCTTCATTGACCAAAGTATTTGCAAGCGGTATGTGTGCAATGAAATGCATAGACTCGGGATTGGTCGATCCCGAAAAAGCGGTGATTGATTATTTACCTGAATTCAATAATCATGGTAAAGATGTCATCAAGGTTAAGCACTTGCTAATGCATAATAGTGGGTTGCCATCCTATACCAAGGCCGGAAAATCAGCACAAGAAACATTAAATATAATTATGAATATTGAAATGGCTTGTGAATTAGGTGATTATAAATACAGTTGTCTTAATTTTATTACATTGATGCGAGTGGTTGAAGTTGCTACTGGAATGCCAATGTGGGAATTCTATAAAGAGGTCTACACAGACCCAATGGATATGCACAGAACCGTGTTTTCTCCGAATGAAAAAATGAAACAATTTTGTACGCCAACGATTGGTGATAGTACTGGTGTGGAAATAATTCGTCAGGGAGAAGTGCATGATCCACTTGCACTTTCGTTAGAGGGTTATTCGGGAAATGCCGGTTTATTTTCAACAGGACCGGAGATTGCCAAATTCTGCCAGATGATGCTGGGCAAAGGAAAGTATAAGAACACAAGTTATGTATCAGAAGAGACCATTCTACCATTTATAACCCTACAGGCAGGTACGCGGGCATACGCATGGGGTATGAATAATTATCGTAGCTCCGCAGGAGATAAACTTGCTGAAACAGCTATCGGTCATACCGGTTATACAGGAACATGTGCGTGGATCGATCATGAAAAAGATATTTTCATCGTATTGCTGACAAACCGTGTTTACCCTCAGGATAAAAAATCGGTTACACCTACTCGCCGAGCTGTAAATGATGCGGTTGTTAAGGCTTTTCTTAGATAGTAATTTTAAATAATCTAACATTAAGGATATAAGTTTCAATGATAAAAGCTAAGATACATAAAATGATTTTTGTACTACTTGCGCTCGGCATTTCAATTGCATATTCAGACGATATATTTTATGCAAAAATTTATCCCGAAGGTGAGCCGGAGCAACTTGCTTATACCCATACAAATACTGTTGAGCAAAAAGGTGACACTACCTTTATAAATCACATTTACTATACTCCCGATGGTAAACTGTATGTTGAAGACAAAGTTATACTTGTAAATGATGAGCCTATTTACAATTCATTTCAGTTTTACCAGATCGGCGAGTTCTCCAGCCTTGTAAGAAAAGGCAATGATGTCGAATTAAAACACATAAAAAATGGAAAAGAAAAAAATATAACTCGAAAGCTTAAGCTTCCACTTGTATTTGCACCGAATCAACAATTTGTTCTTCGAAGATATCTGGAGGTGTTTCAAAATGGTGGATCGGTAGATTTCTATATATTTGCTTCTGAGGTTACACGACTTATTAAGATGAAGGTTGTCATGATTGATGACTCTAATTATGAAAGACCGGGATGCATTGTGTTGCAAATGAAACCTAAAAGTAAATTAATAGATTGGTTCGTTGATGAAGTTTATTATGTCGTCAATAAAAGCAATGGAAGAATAATGGAAATGCATGGTTTTTCAACTTTAAGATATAAAGTAGACAACAAGTGGAAATTCAAAGATATGGATTTCTATTATTCTTATGAATAATTGTGGAAGATTTTTTTATTCGTGATTATCAATACGCATCAAAACAAGACCATTGACTTTTTCAGTAGTCAATTCAAGATTTAGCTTATGCCGCACGTCACCATGTTTTTGAAATAAGGTTACAGGCACGTGATCAAAACTATCTTTTCCTTCATACGTATCATTGATCAATTGAAGCATTTGGCATCCGCCGCATCGATTTGTGTGACCACAACCACCCTCTAAATGTGCATTTTCGCATGTAAACACATCCCCGGTTCTCTTTTGCTTAAGAAACTGATGGTCTTTAGCAAGAACATCCAAAGCCTTTGAATTAGCAGAGAGATAGGTATTGTTATCGTCAATGAGTATTACTGGAGCTGAAAGTGAATTAAGAAAAGGAATAAAATCAATATCTCTATCTACAAAAAGGTTATTTAGGCAAATATCACAAATGCCATGAGTAATAGCCTGTTCACTATGAATATTAGAGCTGACCTCTCCCAAAGATGTCTGACACCAAGCACAAATCCGTTTCATCTAATGATCAATATAAAGGAATATTATGTTTAGTGCACCCAAAAAATATTTGAATTTTATTGTTTACCTAGGCGGCTATCAAGATAGAATTTCCGTAAGCGGACAGATTTCGGAGTGATCTCAACAACCTCATCTTCTGAGATGAATTCAATAGCCTGATCCAAGGTCAATATTCTGGGAGCATGAAGAGTAACAGTTGTATCAGAACTTGAGGCACGCATATTGGTAAGTTTTTTTTCTCTTACGATATTGACACGCAAGTCCTGAGGTAAATTACGTTCTCCAACAACCATGCCTGCATAGACTTTTTCTCCAACTGAGATGAGCAATGTTCCGCGGTCTTCCATAGCAAGACTGGCATAAGCGGTTACTCTCCCCGGGCGATCTGCAATAATAGCACCGGTATTTCGTTGCGGAATATCCCCGAACCAAGGTGCGAAACCGTGGAAAAGACTGTTGAGAATACCCCTTCCTCTGGTATCGGTCAAAAACTGACTTCTAAAACCGATCAATCCTCTGGAAGGTACGCGAAATTCAAGATGAGTATAACCCATGCCGTTATTGAGCATACTGTGAATACGGCCTTTACGTTTTGAAAGTTTTTCAGTTACTACACCAACAAATTCTTCCGGAACCTCAATATGTACATGTTCAACAGGTTCATGGAGCTTGCCTTCAATTTCACGTGTAATTACATGTGGCTTTGATACTAATAATTCAAATCCTTCCCGACGCATCGTCTCGATCAGAATTGCCATCTGTAATTCACCACGACCACAGACTTCAAATGCATCGGCTCGTTCTGTAGGTTTAACTTGAACTGAGACATTGCTGAGAACTTCACGCTCTAAGCGTTCTTTGATATTGCGCGAAGTTAGGAATTTACCTTCAGTACCGGCAAAAGGACCGTTGTTCACATAAAACACCATAGAGATCGTAGGTTCATCCACTGTGATCCGTGGCAATGCTACAGGATTCTCATTCTCTGATATTGAATCTCCGATATTGATCTTGTCAATGCCTGCAAGGGCAATAATATCACCTGCAAAAACTTTTTCGACAGGAATACGTTTTAGCCCCTTAAAAGTATATAAAGCAGAAAATTTAATATTTGTATTGATACTGTTTTCTTTGCAATGAGCATAGGGTTTATTGAATTCGATAACACCGTTGAGTAAACGGCCGACAGCGATCTGTCCGACATAATTATCATAACTCAAATTTGTAACCAAGAAAGATACAGGTGCTTCATCATCAGCTTCCGGTCCGGGAATATAATCAATAAGGGTATCAAAAAGAGGTTCAAGATCTTTAGAGCCGTCAGATAAGTCTTTATGAGCAATTCCGGCCTTGGCGTTTGTATAAAGAATAGGAAAATCAAGTTGTTCGTCATTTGCGCCAAGATCAATGAAAAGATCATATACTGCATTGACCACGCTATTTATACGACTATCCTTACGATCGATCTTATTGATCACCAATATGACAGGTAGGGAGCGTTCTAAGGCTTTTTTTAATACAAATCGTGTTTGGGGTAAAGGACCTTCAGATGCATCAACCAGAAGGAGCACACCATCGATCATGTTCAAGCTACGTTCAACTTCGCCACCAAAATCGGCATGTCCTGGTGTATCAACAATATTTATCTTTATGTCGCCGTGTTGTATAGCAGTATTTTTTGCGGAAATCGTAATTCCACGTTCACGTTCAAGATCCATTGAATCCATGATACGTGCTTCAACTTCCTGATTTAAACGGAAGGTTCCACTTTGTTTTAGCATCCCATCAATGAGGGTCGTTTTACCATGATCCACATGGGCGATAATGGCAATATTTCGTATAGTATCTTTTCTCACAGTATCCCTTTCAGATAACTGCCGAATATAGGGGCTAAAAAGACAATGTGTGAGATATATTTCAACTATTTTGTTAACAATCTATAGTGAATAGTATTCCAAAATACTTTTGTAAGCAGTATGCACTATGCCGTAATTAGTTCAATTCAAGAAACAAAAATCAAGTGGTGATCATCAAAAATAGAAATAGAAATATAGCTTGCAAGTATAAGTAGAATTTGAAAAGTTCTTCACGTCTCACGTCTCACGTCTCACGTCTCACGTCTCACGTCTCACGTCTCACGTCTCACGTCTCACGTCTCACGTCTCACGTCTCACGTCTTTTAATTACTGCTTACTGAATTAAGAGCGGGTGAAGGGAATCGGACCCTCGTATTTAGCTTGGGAAGCTAATGTTCTACCATTGAACTACACCCGCTGATCTATACGGACACTTGCAGGTTAATGATAACGTTTTTTAACGAATGTCCGTATCTGCTCGTAAGCTCGTTCCAAT
>DAOVOB010000081.1 GCA_030629925.1 Fidelibacterota bacterium | reverse complement strand
GGACATGGCGATTGCCCAGGATTCGTTGATCCGGAAATCCAAATTCTGCAAACGATAGGTTTCGGGATAATAATCATGAAAGGTACCTTCGCTCAAAGTACCGGGAACTTGTAAAGTACGAAAAACACCTAAATAAGGTCTACCTGTTCCATAAAAAGACCAGTCTCCAGCTAACGAAGTTCCTGTCGTTTGCAAGGCTTTAGAAATATTATTGGCCATAATTGAAGCTAGTGCCATTTCTGCGGGACATTTAGGATAACCGGCAAGCCCATTGATACGCGAATCTCCCGTGGGTCCGGGATACAGTAATAATGTGGTATGTCGTGTGCTTGCGGTCAATCCTGTTGCGTTACTGTGAATTGATTGCATCCAATCTGAATTGTTTGAGTTAGCTATTTGGCAAATAGATGATAAATATAGATTATCAGAATGACGATTATGTCTGCGTGTCATTACAACACTGAACTTTGCTCTTGTCGTATCGTTTACATCAACAATACCATAATTTTTAAAGATAGTTTCAAGAGCAAGAGCTCTGGTTAGATTTCCTTCCGATTCCCAGTATCCGGCAGGAGTTCCGGGTGGTCGGTCATTGGATGTATGGCCTCCGTGACCAGCATTAATACAAATTTTATATGTTACAGTATCAATTTCTTGAGCGACAAGAAAGGAACTAATGATAAATAATATGATGATCAATTTTTTCATGGTATATCCCTACTTGATTTCCAAAGTTATTAATATCGGTTTTCCATCAACCGGATTGTCACAAATGATCTGCTTCCCATTCGGGGACCACTGTGGATACATTTCTATCCGGTCCATGCTATCAGTCAATCGGATCAGATTACTTCCATCCGCATTGACAAGATAAATATCTGAAGCTGTGAAAGTATTTCCATCATCTTCATCTCTCATAAAAGCGATCCATTTCCCGTCTGGTGACCATTGTGGGGCACGGGCATTTTTGATTTCAGAAAGAATATTTCCATTTAGATCGCAAATATATAAGTCGTTTCCACCTACAACACATAATTTGTCTTGGCTTGGGGAAACTGAAGGCCATAAATGAGGATGATCTCCTGCAGGAGTCAGTATCTTACTTGTTCCATAAGAATATAGCACGACTTTATTATTTAGTGTAAAAGCAACGGGTTTTGAAGTTTGTGTTGCCCTTGCAAAATTATTTTTTATAGCATCTTTTTCAATGTAAAAAACACCATGATTCGTAATCTTCGGAGAGCTTTCCAAACGTAAATTATTTAGGACAAATTCTGTTTTCTTTGTTTTGCTGTCATAAACGGGAAAAGAGGTGAGACGATAACCTTTATTGTAATCATCAAAACGATAACGTATCATTCCTTCTGTATCCATGACAGGATCATAACCACTTTCAGCAAATCGAGTAGCTTTTTTTTCCTTTAGTAGGTAGTTATATAAACCATCGTTAGATCCATATAATATATAGTTTCCATCCGCACTGAACACTGGTTGTATAGCGTTATTTTCTATCTCAAGTACTTGAGTATCAATGATTCGCACCTGTGCAAATAATACGACCGCGGACAGTATCAAAATAGTAGCGATCTTTTTCATATGTTTCTCCATTATTAATTAGTCAAATTATATTCCTGCGAATATAAATTATATACCATGTAATTACAACAAGAAAGCAAGGCAAAAGTTTCAAAAAAATTGGGTGTAGGGTGTAAAAGTGTAGGGTGTATGGAGTAGGGCATAGGGTGTAAAGGTGTAAGATTTTGGGCTGAGATAAACCGAAGAATATCAGGTGAATGAATTATTGATGTTTATTAAAATCAAAATTGTTAATGACCTATACACCATTAGACCTTACACCTATATATCTTTACATAAAAAAAGGACGCGATAGATCGCGCCCCTGTATATTCCATTTAATTACTGATTTACATTTCCTTCAATACCTTACGAATAACCTTACATCCCTGCATCAGTTCGTCTTTACTAACATTCAGGTGTGGACGGAAACGCATAGATTTATCTCCGCATAGGAGGATCATGACTTTGTTATCCCACATTTTACTGAGGAATGTGTCACGTTTTTCACCATTCGGCAGGTCAAAAGCACACATAAGACCTTCACCACGAACATTAGAGATCAATTCAGGATATTCACTTTTGATCTTTTCAAGTTCGGCTATCAGGACTTTACCCAGTTCAGCAGCATGCTCAACCAGATTTTCTTTTTCAATGACTTCAAGTGTGTATTTGAAACGCATCATATCGACAAGATTTCCACCCCAAGTGGAGTTGATACGAGATGATTCAACAAACACATTATCTTTGATTTCATCCAAACGAGGTCCGGCAAGAATACCACAGACCTGAGTTTTTTTACCAAAGCTGATAATGTCAGGTTTAACATCGTAGTTTTGATGTGCCCAGAATTTTCCGGTGAGGCCTGCGCCGCTTTGAACTTCATCAAAGATCAATAGCATTTCGTTTTCATCACAAATATCGCGTAAGGCTTTAAAGAAAGATTTACTGAAATGATTATCGCCACCTTCACCCTGGATAGGTTCAGTGATAATACATGCGATATCTTTACCATCTTTAGCGACCATGTCTTTGATCTCGGCAATGGCTTTTGCTTCTAAAGCTTCATTGGCTTCTTTATTTTCTTCAAGAGGAAAGATCAATTTAGGATTTGTCGCCCGTGGCCAATCAAAAAGTGGGAAGTACTGAGTTTTTCTTGGGTCAGCTGTATTGGTTAAAGATAAAGTGTAACCGGTACGGCCATGGAAAGCTTGTTTGAAATGCAGTGCTTTTAATCCAACGACATCCGTTTCACCTTTTTCGAAATTCTTGCGAACTTTCCAATCAAAAGCTGCTTTTAAGGCATTTTCGACTGCCAGTCCACCACCGGATACAAAAAATGCATGGGGGAGGTAGTCGGGAATACCAATGCGTGAGAAGGTATCAAGGAAAGATGCCATCTCTTCTGAATAAATATCGGAATTGGTCGGCTTATTAACGGCTATACGTGCGAATTCATCTTTTTTTGATACTAAATAAGGATGGTTGAATCCGATTGAGAGAGAAGCGAACATCGAAAAGAAATCAAGATATTCTTCGCCGTTACGTTTATCCACCAGCCAGGAGCCGTGTGATTTGTCGAGATCAACAATGACATCGAAACCGTCTGTCAGCATGTGCTTAGACAAGACCTTTTTAACTTCAGTTGCTTTTACCATATATTCTCCTTTCTATGGTGAATCGTATTCACCTGTTTTATTTTAAATATTGAATTTTATACCTTGTGCCAGAGGTAATTCTTTACTGTAATTGATGGTATTGGTTTGACGACGCATATAACCTTTCCATGCATCCGATCCGGATTCGCGTCCACCGCCTGTCTCTTTTTCACCACCGAAAGCACCACCGATCTCAGCACCTGAAGTACCGATATTTATATTGGCGATACCGCAATCGGAGCCACGGTTAGATAGGAAGAGCTCTGATTCTCGTAAATTTTGAGTGAAAATTGCCGATGAGAGACCTTGAACAACATCATTTTGGATCTGAATAGCATTTTCTACATCACCGGAATACTTGATAAGATAAAGGACCGGAGCAAAGGTCTCTTCCTGTACTATCGGCATGTCATTTGTGACCTCTGCAATGGTAGGTACGACGTAATTTCCTGATTCATAATTTTTCCCGCTGAGTACCTTATCACCGTAGATGATTTTACCGCCTTGTTCCTTAACCCGGGCAATTGCATTTTCGTAGAGTTTTACGGCAGATTCATCGATGAGGGGACCTACATGGTTTGCTTCATCCATCGGATCACCGATCTTTATAGATTTATATGCCTTGATCAAAGATTTTTTTACTGTTTCATAAGCGCTTTCATGAACAATGATCCGGCGTGTGGAAGTACAACGTTGTCCGGTCGTTCCTACAGCACCAAAGACGATACCGGGGATAGCTATCTTCAGGTCAGCGGTTTCTGATACGATAATTGCATTATTACCACCGAGTTCGCAAATAACCTTTCCGAAACGGCGGGCAATCACTTCATTGGCATGACGACCGACACGTGTAGAACCTGTGATAGAGATCAAACCGACTTCCTTATCCTGAAGCATGGCTTCACCCACATCGCGGCCTGAACCGACAACGAGGTTAAAAATACCTTCGGGCATGTCGTTTTCTTTTAATACTTCAGCAATGATCTTTTGAGTTGCAATAGCTGTCAGAGGAACTTTTGAGGATGGTTTCCAGATGCAGACATCACCACAGACGGCAGCAAGCATGGCATTCCATGCATAAACGGCCACAGGGAAGTTGAAAGCAGAGATAATACCCACGATCCCAATGGGATGATATTGGTCATACATACGATGTTCCGGACGTTCTGAATGTGTGGTAACACCGTAAAGCTGACGGGAAAGACCGACTGCAAAATCACAAATATCGATCATTTCCTGTACCTCGCCATAGCCTTCCTGAATGGATTTACCCATTTCCAGAGTAACGAGTTTACCTAATTCATCTTTATATTCCCGGAATTTCAGTCCGATCTGACGAACAATTTCACCGCGTTGAGGTGCAGGGACAGTGCGCCATACCGTATAAGCACGTTGTGCCTGTTTTTTTACTTCAAGATAATCTTCATGTGAGCAAGTTTGTACACTGGCAAGATGTTTCCCGTCAATAGGGGATGAAATATCCAGTACTTTACCTGTTTTTGATGTGATCCATTTTTGTCCGGTCGAACAACCGATATTTTCTTTTTGAATTCCCAGTTTGTCATAAATAGTTGAATCCATGGTGCAAACCTCCACTTATTTTCGTTTGTATTTTATAAAAATAAATTCGTCATATTCTTCTGACGATTCTTTAGTCCAATGAGCGACGTCAAATATAGGAAAATAAACATCTCCCTCATAGTCTTTTTTTACCCATGAAATGTACAGATAATCCACAAAAGGCAGTGCGTGTTCATAGGTATATGCACCTCCCATAATAAAGATCTCTTTACCGAGTTTTTGTCCTGCCTCGAGCGCTTCATCAAGAGTGCGGCAAACCGTGATATTATCGTTTGTTTCCAGCTCGGGAGAGATCACAATATTATTGCGGTTCGGTAATGATTTTCTGTGAAGGGATAGATAGGTATTATGACCCATAATGACCGTTTTTCCGGTGGTTTGTCGTTTAAAATGCTTCAGATCCTCGGAAATATGCCAGGGAAGGTCATTTCCCTTACCGATAATGCGTTTATCTGTCATACCAACGATAATGATGATGGGTTGTTTGGTCATATATAATTCCCAATTGTTAAAATGAATGATGTAGAGACGCAAGATTTTGCGTCTCTACAGAACCTAAACAGCCACACCGAATTTGATTTTTGGTGCTGCCACATAATCTTTCAATTCAAAGTCTTCAAATGTCAATTCGAATATAGGTTTATTTGATATGGTCATAGTCGGTAAAGGACCGGGTTTACGAGTCAATTGCTCTTTTAAACCGTCAATATGATTTTCATAGACATGAGCATCAATAATCGTATGGGCAAATTCACCGGGTTCGTAACCACATTCTTGGGCAAGGATCATCGTTAAGAGTGAATAGCAGGCAAGATTAAAAGGAATGCCCAATGCAATATCACCTGAACGTTGAGTTAAGTGACAATTCAGTTTATTTCCACTGACATTAAAACAAAAGCTGTAATGGCAGGGAGGAAGCTTACTCTCTGCAGCGTTACCGGGATGCCATGCCGAGACGACCATTCGACGTAAATTAGGTGTTTCAGGATTTATTTTGATCTCCTTGAGTGTATCGATCACAAATTGTATTTGATCGAACACCAAAGTTCCGGTAGTCGGATCGGTTTTTGTCCAACGGGTTTTCCAGTTTTCGCCGGGAAGATGCCCCGTT
>DAOVOB010000094.1 GCA_030629925.1 Fidelibacterota bacterium | reverse complement strand
CAATATGTTTTATAATATCATCACCGCTTTTATTTGGATCAGTTACACACGAATTTTTAATGATAATTGATCCTTCTTCATTGATAATACCTATTTTCATATTTGTACCACCAAAATCAATACCTACGTAATACTTCATTAGTTTTCCTTTATGTTTATTTATTTTTTTCATATTGTAAGGCAAAGGGCAAAAGGATAAAGGCAAAAGTTAAGTTATAAGTAAAAAGTAAAAAACTTTGATTTTAAAACTTATAACGATTCATTTAACCAATTCTCTTACCCTCCTATCTTCCAGCTTCTTCCTTCTTGCTTCTATCTACTGGCTACTAACTACTATCTTCTTATCCTATAAACTCATTTCCGACTTTTCGTGCGCGGGTCGGATGATCAAGATCAACACCACATGCGATACCCACTTCAACTAGAACATTCCAACAAGCTTGTAACTGCAAATATGCATCATGGCAGCCCATTGAAGGAATTTTAATGGTCGGGAACATGGTATCATGATCAGAAATGGCGATTACTTTCATACCTACCCCATCAACCAAAACTTCTTTGAACTTTTCTTCTTCTTCTTTGTACGGATCGACCAAGATCACGACTTCATTTTCTGTCATCACTTCTTCAATACCATGTACTGCGTAAGTTCCTTCAAGATAAGCTGATTTTTTGCGGGTAATTTCATTTGTTTTCAGTGCGGCTTCTTCCGCAACACCTACATTACGACCGGCAAAATAAATAACATCAGCTTTAGAAATGGCTGCTATCAATTCAGGATCAATTTCCATCTCAAGTACTTCTTTAGATTTATCAGCCAATTCATCCACGGTAGCTGAACATGGGTCTGCAGAAGCACCAATAAAGGTTTTCATTAATTGATGATAGAAAAGTGCCTGTTCAATAACGGATTTAGTCGCTGCAACAGCATCTTCATTTCCGCAATTTAATATAAATTCATCATCGGAGATAGCTCCAAGAGGTGTATCCTCATGTGCGATCAAGGCAAATTTGCCTGCAGCTTCTTTATTCTTAAAAAGAGAGATCACTTCTTTGGTCTTACCTGAATTTGAAGCACCGAAAATAGTAAATTCTTTCAATTTTAGTTCAGCAGCCTGACGTGAGCCTTCCGTATAGGCGGTAATGCCAAAACCGTTTTTCTGGATCAGGTTGATCGTATGTTTTGCAGGGAAAATTCGCGATGAACCTTCGCCTGTCATAAATAGTTTACCTGTTGTTTTCAAAGATTCAACTGCCTTGCTGAGATCTTTTGTTTTAAAGTTGCGGATAACATCCACTGTTTCCAGCATCTCTTTACATAGAGCGTATTTGGCATATTTTTGTTCTGATAATTTCATTTTACTTTCCTTGATCTATTATTATTTCTTATCGACTGTTTTTAATACACTAAGATCAGCGTATTTAGGTTTTTCACCCAGTAAGGGACGAATATATTCATTAAATGCCGGAGTCATATCCATACCGTTCTCAGCAATGTATTTGGCAGGGATCGGTTTTTGTTTTCCACCTACATCGCATAGGGGAACTTTGCCGATCTGCGTCTTGTATTCAGGACCTTCGAGGCGTTCTATCGTAGTCATGTAGCCCGATTCGCCATTGGCAGCCAATTCTACGGCCTTAACACCCAATTCAAAGGCTTCTTTTACATCGATATCAACGGTACGGTCATCCGCGCACATGGGCAAAGATTCCGTTACTTGAAATTCACCGCGCATATCAGGGAAATGTTTTGTAATGATCTTATGGATCTCCATTCCAACCGAGACGCCACCCATGGCACCGAATTCTTTGTTACCGAAATCATCTTTCACTTTCGTTGCAGAAACCGGATTGCCATCCTCATCCATTACACCTTCACCGGTAATAATTGAAACAAAACCGTACTTTTCATAACATTCTTTGAAGAAGGCGACAAATTTATCTTCATTGAAAGGAGTTTCAGGCATCAGGATGATATGAGGCGGATCCGATTCTTTTTCTTTAAAACCATAAGGTGCGGCTGCCAACCATCCTGCTGAACGTCCGATGGTCTGATAAATAACGAATTGGTCGACCTTTTGCATATCCCGGGTAAGACGGCCGCCCTGAAAGACAGATAGTGCCGTATAACGAGCCGCAGAAGGGAATCCGGGAGTATGGTCGGTCAAAGGCAGGTCATTATCAACAGTTTTTGGACAACCCATGCCAGACAGTTCATATCCTTGCTCTTTGCAATATTTTTCAACTTCATAAACGTTTAATTGTGTATCGTCGCCGCCAATACCGAAAAAGTAGCGGATATTATATTTTTTAAAAACTTCAAAAACACGTGGTATATTTTCAGAATTTAGTTTAATGCGCGAGGATCCAAGAGCAGATCCGGGTGTTTGTTGAAGCAGATCGACAGGTGCATTGCTCAGATCAATAAAATCTTCTTCCAGTAAACCTTTCATGCCAAAATAACATCCCCAAACTTCTTCAACATTATCCTCTTTAAGACATTGTGAGATAATTCCGGCCAGACTTGAATTTATCACAGCTGTAGGTCCACCGGTTTGTGCTACGACAGCAATTCCTTTCATTTATGCTTGCTCCTTTAAAGTTAGACATGATTCCTTTGAGACATGATAACAGGATCAACTTGATAAAGCTTTCGTCCTGTGGATATGATCATACTCAATCTCAAGGATCTATTTCCTGTCATTTCGACCGAAGTTCAGTGTCTGTTAAGATACTGAACGTAGTGGAGAAATCTCAAAATCTTCACTATAAGTTGAATGTTTGAGATCTCTCCGCTTCTCCCGTTCCCGAAACTTCGGGACAGGATCCGGTCGAGATGACAATTCAATTTAGAACATACTTTTCAAGAGGTTTGCAACGAAGCGATAGTACATATCCCCCACTTCAATGAAACCTGTTTCAAAATCAACATGTTTGCGACCGGTTCCCCAGTCCACAAAACCACCTACCCAATGCGGTGCCAGGTCAAAAGCTAAAGCGGCAGTTTTGCCTTCTCCGGCTGTACCCAGTACCAAGAGGGGTATTTCTTCTTCATCCACTTCTGTTTTGATCACTTTATCTTCGGATGTGATCTTTATTTTTTTACCACACAATATACAGGTAGCATTATCTTTAGGTTCAAATTCATTATAACCGCCGATCACAGCAGGTCGCTGCCAATCCAATCCCTTGCATACAGGATGATATATATCTATTGGGGTTACAATAATTCCCTGATCATAATTTCTACGATCATCTTTTTCACTTAAAATAACCGGCAAAATAGCTTCAATGGGAGAATTCTTATATTCAATATTTAGACCTGTAAATGATTCCCAACCACCGATCATTAAAAGTGAACCGCCTTCTTTAGTGAAATCAGCGATCTCTTCAAGCTGTTCATCCTTTATTTGTTCGCGAGGATAATCGGATAGAATGATCAAATCGTAAGCAGGAATATTGATATTTTGGGGAAAGGATAAAGCGGATGGGATATAATCCATGTCGTATCCTTCCGCGTGAATGATAGCTGCAAGATATATCGCAGCCATATCGATATCGTCATCACCACAAAACAGTATTTTTTTCCCGGATCCTTGTGTAAATCTTCTTAATGCGAGAAGTTCCAAAAAAGCTCCTAAAAAAAGACGTCCGTCAACTGACGGACGCCCTTGTTCATATAGTTCTTAGAATAGATCCTTATAATTGTTCACTGAGTAGAATCTAAACTCGATCTCGCGAATATATTCAAATGGTCCGCCGGCCTTAACGCCTTCGACCAATGATGCGATTTGTTCTTGAGATTTATAAGCAAGAATAGCATTCAATTTTGTTTGGAATACTTCTTCGCTTGCTTCGATCTTTAGATTGGGTGCCCCGGCAAAATCACAGTAGACACCAAATTCATAAGCTACGGGCGGTGGGGTCGGTTCACCGAGTTCCGGCCAGATATTACCACCGGCATGGAA
Source organism: Fidelibacterota bacterium (assembly GCA_030629925.1). Classification (GTDB taxonomy): domain Bacteria; phylum Fidelibacterota; class Fidelibacteria; order Fidelibacterales; family Fidelibacteraceae; genus M50B103. Next base: position 1,555 of record DAOVOB010000094.1, on the reverse strand, counting down.
CATGGAAATAAGAACTTCCTGATAGACGATCTTATGATCCGGGTGCAGATCTTCGCCTGTAGGCAAAAATATACGAGTCGGTTTAACCTTACGAATATAATATGTGAATGCGTTTTGTAGTCCGGTATAACCTTCAATCGCAGGATCGCCGGCTTTAGCTGCACGACGGCCGACAAAAGAGGTGGTGTCACAATCAGGGAAATCAGCAAAAAAGAAATGATCTTCATCAAGGCCCATGATCTTAAAAGAATCAATGGTTTCTTCCTGTCGGATCTTACCAATGGTTTTTTCCTGTTCCATGTGGCAATAGCCCATACCACCATCTGTGGTTACAAGCGCATAAACATCAACACCCGCTTCAATGGCGGATTTCATAGTAATACCCGAACCTAATACAATATCATCATCGTGTGGTCCGATGAACAACCAAGTTTCATTTTCTTTCCAATCTGGAAATAAACCTTTTAAATTATCAACACTTTTTACGTCTTCTCCTGTGCGGCGTAAAAACTTCATGCTCGCTCCTTTTCGTTATAGGTTTTTCTGTCCAAAATCTGTTTAGTACAATTATTTATCAATCTTTTCAATTTGCACAAATTTTCAATCATTTTCAATTCATTTCTTGATTTTTTTGAATGATTAGCAATAAAATGTGGAATTTTTCTAACCACCTTACACAAAGGAAGAAAGAGGGAAACCAAACCCAAAGGCAAAAGGCAAAGGACAAAAGGCAAAAGCTGGAAAACAGCCCTTCGAAGCTAAAAACGCAATTTAGCATAGTAGGTTAAGCAGAATACAGCAGGCAGAAGCCAGAAGCCAGAAGCCAGAATACAGTAAGTAGTAAAATATTGTCATCCTGAACGGAGCGCAGGCTATTTGGCAAGCGTAGCTGAAGGATCTCAAACTTTAAAATCCCTTAAAATGATAAAAGATTATGTGTGTGTAAACTTTGTTCCAAAACATATTAAATAAAATATTTTGTAGTAAGAAAGTACGGAGAAGAAAGTAAAGAGCGAAAAGACAAAATAAACGCCATCGTGTAGAGACGCGATGCGCAAGCCGGAAGTCGGAATACAGTAAGTAGTAAGGAGTGAGCGGAAGCAAGAATATTGTCATCCTGAGCGTAGTCGAAGGATCTCGAACTACCATTTTCATTAAATGATAATAAAATCCTAAGTTTGCATATGGTTTGTTGAAATATTTGCTGAAGAAATTTTAAGCAGTTTGGCGTATACCGCTAGCAGAATTCGAAAAGCAGAATAAGGCTAGCGAAAAGCCATGTTTTTTTGCTAGCATTTTGGCCTCACCCTCTTATCGGCTTATCAACAAATCGACATATCGACATCTTCACACTTTCTTACCCTCTTTTTTGAGACGCGATAAATCTAATCCGCCACAGGATCCTGTGGCGCTACAAAGTTCTTTGGGATATAGGCGCAAAAAGCTTCGCTTTTTGCTAGCATTTTGGTCTCCAATCTCTTATCGGCTTATCAACAAATCGACATATCGACATCTTCACACTTTCTTACCCTCTTTTTTGAGACGCGATAAATCT
>DAOVOB010000242.1 GCA_030629925.1 Fidelibacterota bacterium | reverse complement strand
CGCAGATCCATGGGATCAACTTTGGGAAGCCATCGGCGCCGTTTTTGGCAGCTGGAACAATGATCGTGCTATTGTATATCGCCGTATAAACGGATATAAAGACGATTGGGGTACCGCTGTGAATATTCAAGCCATGGTATACGGCAATATGGGAAGCAATTCAGCGACCGGTGTTGCTTTTACCCGTGATGCAGCAACCGGTGAAAATATATTTAATGGTGAATATCTAATTGACGCGCAAGGTGAAGATGTAGTTGCCGGTGTTCGCACACCACAGCAGATTACCCTTGAAGGTGCAAAACGTTGGGCAAAACTCGCCGATGTTTCTGAAGAAGAACGTGCTGAAAAATATCCGTCATTGGAAGAAGCTATGCCGAAAGCATATGCTGAACTAAATAAAATTCAACAAGATTTATAAGATCATTATTCAGATATGCAGGACCTTGAATTCACGATCCAGGATGGTCATTTATGGTTATTGCAGACCCGTGGCGGAAAACGTACCGGCGCGGCAATGGTAAAGATTGCCATGGATATGATACATGAAGGTGTTATTAATGAAAAACAAGCAATTATGCGTGTTGAACCCAATAAACTTGATGAATTACTTCACCCGGTATTTGATCTTGATGCCCTGAAAGCTTCTTCACATATTGCAAAAGGATTGCCGGCATCTCCGGGTGCCGCAACCGGCCGGATAGTTTTCTTTGCTGATGAAGCAGAAGAATGGGCCGCCAAAGATGAAAAAGTTATTTTAGTTCGCATTGAAACTTCCCCGGAAGATCTTGCTGGTATGAATGTTGCGGAAGGTATTTTAACTGCCCGTGGTGGAATGACATCCCACGCGGCTGTTGTTGCACGCGGTATGGGTAAATGCTGTGTTTCCGGAGCCGGCAGCATATTGATCAATTATAAAAAACGCACGATGACAATTGATAAAAAGGTCTATAATGAAGGTGATTGGCTTTCATTAAATGGTTCTACCGGTGAAGTTTATTCCGGTAAGATCTCAACAATTGATCCGGAACTCAGTGGCGATTTCGGTAAATTAATGACACTCTGTGAAAAACACACAAAATTAGCAGTTCGTACAAATGCGGATACACCTCATGATTCAACAGTTGCACGTAGCTTCGGCGCGCAAGGAATTGGTCTATGCCGGACAGAACATATGTTCTTTGAAGGTGAACGAATTAAAGCCATTCGTGAGATGATCCTTAGTGAAGATGTTGAAGGACGTGAAGTTGCATTGGCAAAAATCCTTCCGTATCAGCGGGAAGATTTTGAAGGTATCTTTGAAGCAATGAACGGTCTGCCGGTAACAATACGCCTTCTGGATCCGCCGCTTCATGAATTTGTTCCGCACGAACCGGAAAATCAAAAAGAAATGGCTAATGAAATGGGCATTTCTGTAGAAGAAGTGAAAATAAAAGTTGATTCATTGGCAGAATTTAACCCGATGCTTGGGCACCGCGGATGCCGTTTAGGGATTACCTATCCGGAAATTACCGAAATGCAGACACGTGCCATTATTGAAGCAGCCTTGAATTGTAAAGCAAAGGGCATCGAGACAAAACCGGAAATTATGGTTCCCCTCATTGGTACAAAAGAAGAATATCTAATGCAGGAAAGTATCATTCGCGATACAGCACAAAAAGTCTTTGAAGAAAAAAACGACAGTGTTGAATTCCTGGTCGGTACCATGATTGAGATTCCGCGTGCTGCGCTAACAGCAGATGAAATTGCTGAATATGCGGAATTTTTCTCATTTGGAACCAACGACTTAACACAGATGACCTTTGGCTACAGCCGTGATGACGCCGGTAAATTCCTTCCCGTCTATTTAGAAAAAGGAATTTTAGCAGATGATCCCTTCCAAAAATTAGACCAGACAGGCGTAGGCCAGTTGGTTGAAATGGGAACGAAAAGAGGTCGTTCCGTTCGTCCGGATCTTAAAGTTGGTATCTGTGGTGAACATGGTGGTGAACCCTCATCTGTCAAGTTCTGTCACAAAGTCGGCATGAACTATGTCAGTTGTTCTCCTTATCGTATTCCGATTGCACGTCTTGCAGCAGCACAGGCAGCCATCGAAGAATAAGATCTTTCGATTTATATAAGTAAATACAAAAACCCCGATATTACATCGGGGTTTTTTATTGACAATGAATTTATTTTTTGTACATTTATGTAAAGTATAATATAAGGAGTATTGAAAATGAAAAAAACCTACATTTTCTTATTTGCGCTCCTGTTTCTCTCTGCATGCAGCTGGTTTGATGGAAATCAAATTACGCAACAAGGTATTGCGCAATTTGGCGTATCGAACACAACGCTACAAAAAGTAACATCTGCACCAACCCCCGATCATGTACGTGTTAGCTACATGAACGCAGCAAGTGAACTCATTTCCGATGAGCTCGAACTCTCCCTCTTTAACACGACCTATCTGTCGGAACCCATGTTACTCAATGTGGGTGATTACAGCCTTGAAGAATTTGTTGTGCTGGATGAACAGGACAGTGTGATCTATCTTTCCCCGAAAAGTGGATCGGATAAAGCAGAGCTTGTCTCAAATCCCTTGCCGCTGCTTTTTACGGTATACACAGATTCCACCACCCGGGTAATTCCGGAAGTAGTAAAAATAGATCATAATGATACCCCGGCGGATTTTGGTTATACGGAATTTGGATTTGAGATTGTAGGAGATAAAGAGGGTTTTGCGCGATGTATGAATCAGTTTGGACTGGATTTGTTTAAATATTTAGCTG
>DAOVOB010000186.1 GCA_030629925.1 Fidelibacterota bacterium | reverse complement strand
GATACCGCTGGTAACAATAGAACCTGCAACAACACCAACTTTAGATATCTTGATCAACTGGCGAACTTCTGAACTGCCAAGGATCTCCTGAACCTTATCCGGTTCAAGCAGACCTTCGAGTGCAAGCCTGACATCTTCAACGGCATCATAGATAACCGTATAATTTCGGATCTCGACACTAAGTTTTTTTGCGCGTTCCAGCGCTTTACCTGTTGCATTCACATGAAAACCAAAAATAACGGCTCTGGAAGCAGCGGCCAAGTTGATATCACTTTCATTGATCATACCGATCCCACGATGAAGCACATTCACGGCGACTTCCTTCGTTGATAATTTCATGAATGAATCTGCCAAAGCCTCAATTGAACCGTCCATATCACCTTTGATAATAACAGCAAGTTCACGAGTACGGCCTTCAGCGATTTGGCGACCGATCTCATCCAGTGTTTGTAATGATTGTGCCCGGAATTCCTGTTCGCGATGGATGATCTGACGTTCATTTGCAATACGGCGAGCTTCTTTTTCATCGCTCATGACAATAAAACGGTCACCTGCTTGCGGAACGGAATCAAATCCCTGTATTTGCACAGGATCAGCCGGAAGAGCTTCTTTAATTCTGTCGCCATATTCATTCATCATAGCACGAACGCGGCCTGCAAAACGACCTGAGATAAAGGCATCACCAATTCTCAACGTACCGCGGTTGATCAATACAGTTGCAATGGCACCAAGGCCCTTATCCAACTGTGATTCGATCACGATACCGCGTGAATCACCTTCAGGTGTAGATTTTAATTCTAGAACTTCTGCTTCTAGCAAGATAGCATCAAGCAAAGCATCTATGTTTAAACCTGTTTTGGCTGAAACCTTAACGGACTGTACGGAACCTCCCCAATCTTCGACCAATACATTCATCTCAGATAATTCGCGAATAACTTTGTCAGGATCAATATCAGGTTTATCCATTTTATTGATCGCTATGATCATTGGAGCACCTGCTGCCTGAGCATGGTTGATAGCTTCTTTTGTCTGAGGCATCACACCATCATCTGCAGCAACCACAACCACAACAATATCAGTAACTTGAGCACCACGAGCACGCATAGCGGTAAACGCTTCGTGACCTGGAGTATCAAGGAAAGTGATCAACTTATCTGTACTTGTTTTTACACTGTAGGCACCGATATGCTGAGTAATACCACCCGATTCTCCATCCACAACTTTTTCTTTACGGATATAATCAAGAATTGATGTTTTACCATGATCCACATGGCCCATGACCGTAACAACCGGAGGACGTTCTATGAGTTCACCCTCGAATTCTTCATCATCTTCTTCAATGATCTCTTCGGTGTATTCGTTGAGTTTACTTACTTCAACTTCATATTCTGCAGCAAGCAATTCAATAGTGTCCCAATCCAGACGCTGATTGATGGTTACCATCAGGCCCATACTGAGACATTTTCCAATAATATCAACTGCCGTAACATCCAAATGCTTTGCCAGTTCATCAACTGAGATAAATTCAGTGATCTCGATGATACCTTTTTCAAGGATCTCCTCACCTTCCTCAACCTGACGTGTTTTATATTTTTTCTTTTTAGACTTAGAACCCATAGATGAAAGTGTAGCTTGGATAGCTTTGTTCACTTCATTCTGATCCACTACTTTTTTCTTCTTATGGCGACGTTTGGAGACAACAGGTTTTGCAGTTCCGGTTTCAAGGTCATCAATATTCTTTGATTGACGGAATTTGTCCAAACGAGATTCCATTTCTGAAACTTGAATACGCTTCGTTGCATGTTTATGACGAGCTTTCAGTTTTTCCAGTTTATTTTCAAACTGATTATCACCCGGTTTTTTGACCCTGTCTTTCTTCTTATCGTCTTTATCGGTATCTTTAGTTTTATCTGAATGTTCTTTTCTTAGTTGTTCAGTAGCTACTTTTTCAGCTTTTTGGCGTTCTTCTTTTTGCTCTTTTTGCTTTTTGGATTCTTCAGCTGCTTTTTGTTTGGATTCTTGTTCTTTAGCAAGAGTCTTTTTCTCAAAATGAGAGCTGTCAACGCTTTCCTTCTTTACAACCACAATAGGTTCAGGTGCAGGAGGTGGTGGCTTGGGTTTGTCTTTTAAAGATTCCAAGACCATTTCTTCAACTTTCTTGCGTGCAGCTTCTTCTCCAATTTTTTCTTGTTCTCGATTTTTACGGCGATCTTCTTCGACCACACGCTTTTGTTCGCGTTGTACTAAAAGATTGTCCGCCTTTTTCACATCTTCGGCAAAATGTTCCAGCACGACCATAACGATCTCCGGTTCAAGCGCTTTATTCAGCGAAGCAGCAATGTCCTTGGATTTCAGATATTCAATAATATCCTTATGCGAGGTATTTAATTGCTTCGCAAGTTGGAATATTTTTACCGGTTTGTCAGCGGAAGCTGTCATACACGACTCCTAATCATTCATTTATTCATTTTCGTTATTAGACGGAGCTAAAACTTCATCATCTTCACTGTTATGATCAATATCAAGTTCAGCATCTGAACTTCGTTTTTCTTCTACAGCATCACTAATCAGTTTTTCGATCTTTTCAAATGTCTTTTCACCAATACCTTTTATATCTAAAAGGTCACCGGCATCCGCATTAAGAAAGTCAGCGGCGGTTTCGATATCAGCATCGGATAAAGCATGTATCTGTGCAGATGAAATGCCTTTTATATCTTCAATATAGATATCATCACCTTCAAAACGGTTGTATTCGGATTGACGGATAGCATCGATCTCGTACCCGGTTACACGACCGGCAAGATTGATATTAATACCGCCGGAACCGATAGCAGTTGCGATCTCATCATCATCAAAAACAGCAAGAACGGTACGACGTTCTTCATCAATTTCAAGGAATAGAGGTTTAGCGGGTGAAAGTGCACGAGAGATAAGCAGTTCAGATTCCGAACTGTAGTTGATAATATCAATATTCTCACCACTCAATTCTTTAACAATAGCTTTAATACGGCTACCCTTGATACCTACACAAGCACCGACAGCGTCAATACGCTTATCATTGGATTCTACAATGATTTTTGAACGTTTTCCAGGTACGCGTGCTATAGAGCGGATCTCAACGATACTGTCAAAGATCTCTGGAACTTCCAATTCGAATAGACGACGCAAGAAAGAATCGTCGGCACGAGTAATAATAATCTCGGGACCACGAGTTGTCATGCGAACTTCTTTAATAATGGCTTTGATCGTATCGCCACGATAGTAGTGTTCGGTGGGTATCTGCTCTGGACGTGGCATTTTCAGCTCGGTCTTGTCAATATTAACATAAACCGCATCATTACGACGGATCTGATGGATATTACCCATAATGATCTCACCAACACGGTTCTGATACTCTTCAAATACCTGATTACGTTCAACCTCACGTATCTTTTGTCCAAGAACCTGTTTGGCAGCGGAGATCATCCGGCGACCAAATATTTCAGGATCTATGACCTTGACTACGATCTCACCGATCTCAGGGTTTTCTACATCAGGCAGCGTTGCTGCTTCCGTGAGAGTGATTTCGACAAATTCATCATCGACTTCCTCATCAGCAACTACTGTTAATTCCTGATAGATCTCAATTTCACCCTTATCCGGGTT
>DAOVOB010000093.1 GCA_030629925.1 Fidelibacterota bacterium | reverse complement strand
GGGTAAAGTTCTTGCAGGCATGATGAAGAGAATAGATCGTGAAGTCAAGGTGATTAGTGTGTCAGATATCACAACTCTGGATGAGGCGGTTGATTTGTTAGTTTAAAGTTTATAGTTTAACGTTTAAATTTGTTTAATTGTTTAAAGTTAAATTTTAAATAGTGGGTGGACGAAATGAAAAAGTATTCATTCGAAAAATTGGATGTTTGGGATCAGTCAAATAATTTTATAGATAAGATCTATGATCTGACTTCAAATTTTCCAAGAGATGAAAGGTATAGTTTGACAAGCCAGTTGAAAAGAGCAGCCCTTTCAGTCGGCAATAATATCGCTGAAGGCTCAGGCAGAATAACCGCAAAAGATAAAGCCAATTTTACTCAAATATCTTTTGGAAGTTTAATGGAATGTCTGAATCTGATTATCGTAGCCAAAAGAAGAGAGTTTATAACGCACGAACAATTAACAGAATTGAGGAATGATATTAACAATATTGCCCAAATGTTATCTAAACTGAGACGAGCGCAACTTTCAAATCCACAAACGCTAAATTATTAAACCTTAAACGTTAAACAATATGCTCGAAACCGGTATAGACATCATCGAAATCTCTCGTATTGAAAAATCAATACAAAATCCTTCTTTCGTTAAAAAATATTTTCATCAAATTGAAATTGAATATTCAACAAAAAGCAAAAAAGCCGCCCAACATTTTGCAGTGCGTTTTGCTGCAAAAGAAGCGGTCCGAAAAGTGCTTTTGGATCATATTGACAATTTAAGTTGGCAAGATTCATGGATAGAAAATGACGAAAATGGTAAACCACATTTAAATTTCTCCGGAAAGATAAAAGAAATGCTGGAAATAAAGCATACTTCTGTGAGTTTAAGCCATTCTAAAGACCAGGCAATTGCTATTGTTTTAATGGATGTAACACCTTTAAGGTAAAGATTCAAGATACAAGAATCAAGAACCACGTAATTCAATATCTTTTCCTAATCATGAGTAAATATCTCAAAAATTCATTAAAATTAATTACATAAAATATTAAATAAATTGTTGACAATTTAACCCTAATTGTATTAGACTATCTGTGAGGTTTTTCATGTTTTTAAACTAAAACATCAAAAATCTTAAACACACACACGGAGGAAGAATGAAAGACCAACTTTTCGCATTGATTGCAGACGAACTAAGCGTTGATAAAGAACAAGTTACGCTTGAAGCTAATCTTCAGGATGACCTAGGCGCAGATTCTTTAGATGCAATTCAACTTATCATGAGTATTGAAAACGAATTCGATATTACCATTCCCGAATCAGAAATTGATAAACTGAAGACGGTTGCTGATATAATGAAATATATTGAAAGCAATAAGTAAGCACAGTATATCTCAGCAACAATATTGTCAGTTATTTTTGAACTTGGAAAGTTTTATGTTTTGTTCTAAAAACAATTAAATTTTCGATTTATACAAAGCATAACCTGTATTGAGATCCGGGTTTTAGGGGGTCTCTATACATACAACTTTCAATCCTTCTACAAATCATCTGATATGTTTTGCTGAAATATGTCTGACTATTATTTCATATGAAGGAAATAATATGCAGATGGCAATAACAGGAAGGAATATTGAATGGCCTTAGATAAAGGATGTTTCAAAATTGTCTCCACAGGTCATTTTACTCCGGAAGGAGTTCTCTCGAATCATGACTTGGAGAAGATCGTTGATACCACAGATGAATGGATAACTTCCAGAACAGGTATTAAAGAACGTCGTATAGTTAATGGTAAAAATACATCAGACCTAGCTGCGATTGCTGCCATGAATGCTATTGAAAAAGCAAATTACGATAAAGATAAAATTGACCTTATTATTGTAGCAACATTCACGGCGGAGCTGAGAAGTCCCAGTATGGCTTGCCGTGTACAAGCAAAGCTCGGTTTGGATAAACCGGGCATACTTGCTTTTGATATCAATGCGGCCTGCACGGGTTTTATTTATGGTTTGAATATAGCAGAAAAAATGATGCACAGTGGTTCATATAAGAGTGCTTTGGTCATTGGAGCTGAAGTGATTTCTAAATTTACGGATTATAAAGACAGAAACACCTGCGTTCTTTTCGGTGATGGTGCCGGTGCAATGATCATAGAGAAGGATGAATCCAAAGAAGTCATTTTCAATGTGCAAACCAAGAGTGATGATGACCTGATCTTGTATGTGGATGATTATGTCAATATGGATGGTCCGAAAGTTTATCAATTCGCATCCAGAGTGATCAAATCCAGTGTAAACGGTGTATTGGAGTATGGGAATATTGATAGATCCCAAATTAAAAAAATCATACCGCATCAGGCAAATATTCGTATAATTCAAAGTGCATCTAAAGCCTTAAAGATGCCCATGGAATCTTTCTATGTAAACATTCACAAGTATGGGAATACTTCTGCAGCAAGTATCCCTATTGCACTTGATGAGATGCTTGAAGAAGGAACCATGGAAGCGGGCGATAAAGTCATATTGGTCGGTTTTGGAGCCGGATTGACGAGTGGAGCATGTTTGTTAACTTTCTGATGCTTCTGTTGAAAAGATGCATTAAATTGAACGCTGAAAGACAATAAGCAGAAAAAGGAAATATTATGAATCTAGATGGGAAGATCGCATTGGTTACCGGTGGTGCCAGCGGAATAGGAGAAACCATCTCCGTACAGTTCGCAAGAAAAGGCGCTACGGTCATTATTTACGATATGGACGAAGCCAAGGCAAAAGCTCTTTGCGACCAACTTTCTCAGGAAGGGTTGAAATGCGAAGCTTATAAAGTCGATGTATCTTCTTATGATGATACACAGGCAACAGCAAAAGTACTCAAAGAGAAATACGGAAAGATCGATATTCTTGTAAACAATGCCGGTATTACCAGAGACCAATTAATGTTACGAATGTCAGAAGATGATTTTGATAAGGTTCTGGATGTCAACCTAAAGGGTACCTGGAATATGATCAAATCCGTGGTTCCTTTTATGACCAAAGCAAGATATGGTAAGATCATTAATCTTGCATCTGTATCCGGATTAATTGGGAATGCAGGACAAGCGAATTACTCTGCATCCAAAGCAGGTGTCATTGGTCTAACCAAATCTGTTGCTAGAGAGTTTTCCAAAAGAAATATTACCTGCAATGCTGTTGCACCGGGTTATATTGAAACGAAAATGACAGAAAGTCTTCCTGATAGTGTAAAAGAACACTATTTAAAGGAAATTCCCTTGGGAAGATACGGGCAGGTTGAAGATGTTGCATCTTTAGTCCTGTTTCTTGCAAGTAAACACGCAGATTATATCACCGGTCAAGTCGTCCATGTAGACGGCGGCATGGTAATGAGCTAGGAGAATACATGAAACGTAGAGTCGTAATTACCGGCCTTGGAGCAGTTACGCCCATTGGTAATAATATCAAAGATATGTGGGAAGGTGTCAAAACCGGAAAGAATGGAATAGATAAAATAACTTTATTTGACGCATCTCAACAAAAACCTTACTTGGTTGCTGAGATTAAAGATCTGGAGATAGGGGATGCCATTCCTCCCAAAGAAGCAAGACGCCTGGATAGAACAACCGTTCTTGCCTTGGTTGCAGCAAAAGAAGCCTATGACGACAGTAAATTGGCGGAAGCTGATTTTGACCATGATCGTTTTGGGACATTTGTGGGTAGTGGTATTGGTGGACTTGAAACAATGTACAATGAAACTGTGAAGGTTGTACGCAAAGGTGCGGACAGATTGAGTCCTTTTTTCATTCCCAATACAATAGTGAATTTGGTAGGTGGTAATGTGGCGATCAAATTCAATGCAAAAGGACCATCGCTTCCCATTGTTACTGCCTGTTCATCGGCTACCAACTCAATTGGTGAAGCTTTTCGATATATCCGTGATGGATATCTTGAATTAGCTTTTGCAGGTGGCGCGGAAGCACCTGTTAATGTACTGGGTGTGGGCGGTTTTGCAAATATGCGGGCCATTTCTCCTAATTTGGATAAGAACCGCGCATCCATTCCATTTGATAAAGAACGTTCCGGATTTGTGATAGGAGAAGGTGCCGGTTTGCTGATCCTGGAAGAATTAGAGCACGCTAAAAAGCGAAATGCAAAGATCTATGCCGAGATGATCGGTTACAATGCAAATTGCGATGCTTTTCATATTACTCAGCCTGATGAAAGTGCGGAAGGCATCACTAAATGTATGCTGGGCGCCATGAAAGATGCCGGGATCGAGCCCGAGATGATTGATTTTATAAGCCCTCATGGAACCTCGACCTATTACAATGATAGAATGGAATCCAAGGGAATTAGACAAGCCTTTGGAGAACATGCATATAAGATCAGTATCAGTGGTACCAAATCAATGCATGGTCATTCACTTGGTGCAGTAGGCGGGATCGAATCGGCAATTACTGCCCTGGCTTTGCAAGAAGGTGTTGTTCCTCCAACGATAAATTACAAAGAAAAAGATCCCGAATGTGATTTGGATTACACACCGAATAAAATGAAAAAAAGAAATATTCGTTATGCTCTGAAAAATAGCCTTGGTTTTGGTGGACATAATGCATCATTAGTATTTAAAAAATGGGAAGAATAATAATGAAATTAAATAAAGAACAGATAAAAGAGATCATTCCACACAGAGACCCCTTTTTACTGATAGATAGAGTCCTGGATCTCAAACCCGGAAAAACAACTATCGCGGAAAAAGATGTAAAAATTGATGAATATTATTTTAAAGGACATTTCCCTGAAGAGCCTGTTATGCCGGGTGTCCTCATTATCGAGTCTATAGCTCAAGCAGGGGCGATCACGCTTCTTTCCATGCCGGAAAATAAAGGTAAAATAGTATATTTTGGTGGATTGAAAAAAGCCAAATTCAAAAGGAAAGTTGTTCCCGGTGAAGTTTTGCGATTGGAAGTCGAGATACATAAAATAAAAGAAAAATTCGGTAATGGTTTTGGATGGGCTTATGTAGGTGATAAGTTGGCTTGTGAAGCGGAGTTTTTATTCTCGTATATGGAGAAGCCGTAAAACGTGAGACATTAACCCTGAGCTTGTCGAGGGGTTGAACAATATTGAATCATGAACACCGAACATAAGAGCAATCGAAGTTAATTTAGAAATTCGAAGTTCACAGTTCCCTTCATTATTCAGTGTTCGAATACTTGATATTCGATATTCAAGGAAACCACGGAGTGGTCGAACAATATTATATCAAAAGCTTTTACAAAACAGCAATCCTGACGGGGTTGAACAATAGTCCCGTAGGGACGACAGCTTTGTAGTTGATCAGACTGATTTGAATAATGAGCCCCATAGGAGCGGAACCTAAATCAATTGACAAAGGACAATTTCGTGAAGTGTAAACCCATCCATTTCTGCCGGCTGGCGGATGCGGAGAGCAGGCGTAATAGGTAATAGGTAAAACGTAAAATGTAAAGTGTATAAAACATGGGACGGTCAGTGACCGTCCCTTTTTAAGTTATTGAGAAAATTCCATCATTGC
>DAOVOB010000207.1 GCA_030629925.1 Fidelibacterota bacterium | reverse complement strand
TTTTGAAGTTCATCAAAACCTATATTCTGCCCAACGATCTGGTTCAATTGAACATCCACACCGATCTTTTCCAGAAAAGATAATTCGTAGTCAACCACATCACGCGGGAGCCTGAAAGCGGGAATACCGTATTGCAGTACACCCCCGGCCATATGCAGTGCTTCAAATATTGTAACTCCGTAGCCAAGTTTGCGCAAATCCACGGCACAGGTAATACCTGCAGGGCCGCAACCGACAATGGCAACTTTTTTCCCATTTTCTTTTATGTTGATCTCTTCGACTAGATCTTTTTCACGTGCCAAGTCCGCAACAAAGGCAAATAGTTTACCGATATTAATGGGCTGTCCGGTTTTGTCCAGAACACATACTCCTTCACATTGGTCTTCTTGTGGGCAAACTCTCCCCGTCATCGCAGGAACCGCATTATCTTTTTTGGAAAGAAAAAATGCCTCTTCGAATTTTTCGTCGGCAATTAATTGTATGATGTCTTTTATATCCATCCGTACAGGACACCCGGTTTCACACAAGGGCACTTTGCATTGGATACATCTTTTTGCTTCTTTTACCGCTTCTTCAGCAGAATAGCCTAAAGGGACAGAATCGAAGTTAGTAATTCTGACTTTTGGATCCTGTTCGCGCATGGGTACTCGTTTTGCAATAGCCATTATTTTACTCCCTTCATCTTTTCATTAAGACAATCCATCGCTACAGCTTCTTTGGTCTTAAACATTGTTAATCTGCTGATCGCAGATTCCCAGTCAACTTTATGACCATCGAACATGGGGCCGTCAATACAGGCCAACTTCTGCTCGCCGTCAATGAAAACACGGCAGGAACCACACATTCCCGTAGCATCAACCATAATTTGCCTTACGGTCGTATAAACAGGAACATTGTATTTTTTGGTCAATTCGGATATTTTTTGCAGAGGGGGAATTGCACCGCCGGCAAAAACCTGGTCGATCTTTCTTTCTTCGAGTAATTTCTGTAAAACATCAAGGTAATGTCCTTTTACTCCTCTTGAACCGTCTTCCGTTGCCAGGATAAATTCATCGGCAACCGATTCACATAATTCCTTATCGGGATAAACATCCGCTGCTGTCGGAAAAGACTGAATCGAAATAATGTGGTTTCCCGGGATTTTTCTTAAAATATCACACATAGCCCAATTTTCGGCATGTCCGCATACCAGATCGGATGCAAAGACAACCGTACCGTATTTCTTTATCGGGGGAGGTGATCCCATGGGACCGATAATTTTATATATTTCATCACCCACTTTCCATGTATCCAGTTCGTAGGAAGTTTTTCCCAGTTTCTTAAAGTAAAGGCTTATGATATCTCCCTCTGTTTTTTGAATGGACATGGGGATCCTTTCGCCATTCGGGACTGTGATCATCATACAAAAATTTCCCGGAACAAAACGTTTTGCAACTTCCGGTGCCACAACATCAATAAGATAATCCGCACCATTGAGAACTTCCTTTCTCGTGATAGTATGTTTCATACTTTCTCCTTTTACAACTACTTATTTGGATATTGGGATAATACGATATTTAATGTGAAAAAAAAACTATTATTCTAAAAGATTTATTATATCTATCACAAAAGGGTCTACGACCTTATGACAAACCGTGGTTCCGTCCCGCATATCTATGATCACTTCCGCATCCCGTAATATCCTGAGATGTTGGGAGATCGTTGATTGAGGAAGATGCATTCTTCTCTGGCATTCGGTCACACTGCATTCATTATAATATAGATTGATCACCATCTCCAGCCGGTGAGGATGAGATATGGCCTTCAGGACCTTCGAATACTTTTTATAATTGATCATTATGTTCCTTTTAATAAGCGACAGCTGTCGGCAATCAGTTTTAGCCGTAAAATTACATCATATTTCTTAAATTAAAAACTTTTTCTATCGTATTATTTTCTTCGAGTAGTTTTGGAACCATTTATAGCGGTATACCTCCCCTTTCTCATCCCGCTCAAAAGTGACATATTCCCCCAATTCGTCATTATCTCTGATACGACGAAAGGTGTCGCCTTCGATATGTTCAAAGAAGGTCATGTCGTCTACGGGCTTGTCAGAAGGTAGATCGAAACAGACTAATTTACCGTACCAAGATCCTATATACACTTCAGCATACCAGGGCTGTTCGCTGTAGAAGCCGGTGTAATCCTTAAAGTTAATATCGTCGTCGGTATCTTCATCTTCGGCTTCATTGAGTATGGCATTCATTCCCCTTACATATTTATCCGGGCTGGTACCATTGGCATTGATCATGACAGAATAGGCTTTTTTACTTTTGGTATTAAGCCGCAATGCAGTCCTGTAACCGGGACAATTTCCGCCATGACCGACCCATTTGTTACCATCCGAACCCTTATATACATTAAAACCCAAACCCCAGGTGAAATCAAAATCAGGATCCAACCAATGGACATTGTGCATGTTCTTTAGAGTGGCGGGTTTTAGTATCTCTGTTTCTTTTGAGTCTCTCAGCCTGAATTGCCAGGATGCAAGTTTTGCCAGATCTTTGACATTAGATGAAAACCCGGCGGCAGGCTTGATGCCCTCGGCTTGAAAAATGTTGACTTTTCCGCGTTCACCTTTTCTATTGACCATACCATAACCCACGGCCAATTCTTTGCCATATTTTTTCTCGGGCAGAACGGTGCGGGTATTTTTCATTTTCAGAGGTTTTAAAATGTTCTTTTCGATATATTCGTCAAAAGGTATGCCCGATATTTCTTCTACGATCTCACCCAATAACGAGAGTCCAAGATTGCTGTATTGAAAATAAGTTGAAGCAGGATATAATGTTTTTTGGTCACTTAATTTTTCTTTGATCTCTTCGCGACAGGGAAAATCGAATTCAGGGGCTGTCCAGTAGGGATACTTTGCTTCTCTTGGCAAGCCGGCCGAATGTGTCATTATACTTCTTACAGTAATAGGCCCGCTGTCGGGATATTGTTGCTTGAGATCATACCAGGGTAAAAGATCGCCAATTTCATCGTCCAACCGCAGTTTGCCTTCATCGTATAATTTCATGATCGCGACGGAAGTGAACAATTTTGAAATTGAGCAAATGCTATACAGTGTCGATGGCTTAGCCTTAACCTTATTCTCAGGACTCGAATACCCGTAAGCACCCGACCAGATCACGTCTTGATCATCTACAATGATCGCAGATATCCCGGGAAGTTTATCAAAATCTTTCTGTGCCTCCAGCCAGACTTCGATGATCTTGAAAGCATCAGAGTAGTCGGTTTTGCTTTCCTGTGCATAGG
>DAOVOB010000045.1 GCA_030629925.1 Fidelibacterota bacterium | reverse complement strand
TATAAAATTCAGGATACTTGCCAATCCCAACTGAATAATAGCCAGAATAAAACAGATCAATTGAACTCTTTCCTGAGGATTTACTTCAAGACCCGGAAATATTTCCGGAAAAGAAGCAATGTCGGGGATGATCATTGATTTGAAGAAAGGGATGTCTGCGATCGCTACCGATCCAAACCATGTACCTGTTATAGTACCCCAGATAATCGTGGTAAAACTTAATACATACATAAGCACGATCACACCCGGTAATTTTCCGCCGCCTTTCTTTATCTTGAACGTAGCAAAAATTGATACCAACAAGAAGATCATACCATAAGCGGCATCACCAATGATCATGGCAACAAAAATAGCAAAAAAGATCAAAAAGTACATTGAGATATCTTTTTCACGATAGCCCGGTGTGGTTCCGAGAAAATCAAAGACAGGTTCAATGATCTTGATCCATTTCGCATTTTTCAATTTTGTAGGAGGATTATCTGTTATTTCAGGCTCTTCCTCAACAAAACCCCAGCCATGCTTTTCAGCTGCTTTATCTATTGTTTCTGCTTTATCGCAGGGAACGTAACCCTGCAAATAAGCTATATTTTCTTTGAATCCCAATCCGTTCTGAATAATTGAAAATTGATGATCTTTTTTTAAATTTTCTTCGTAACCCTTGATCATTTCGATGTGACAACGGTGTCCTTCGACTGTCTTTTCAATTTTGATCAATTCTTTTTCGATCTCTAATATTCTGGACTGAACAGCTTTGCTAGAGATCTCGGGAATACTGATAGGGCGATGATCCAGAGTTTCTTCAGGATCACGACTGACCAATGCGACCTTGACACTGTCTTTATTTTCCGAGAGAGCAAAGAGATTTTCTTTTTCTTTTTCACTTGCCCAAGCGGAAAGAGATAATTTGTATATTTTAATATAAAATCCATCTTTCTCGAGCGATGCCATATCATCGAGAGAAACCTTTGTCCAATTGGCATACCAACGGTCTGCTTCTTTCAGACTTTCCAATTCCCTTTTCAATGCAGAGCGAGTCCGACTTGCTTCTAAAACTTCATCAACAAACTTTTCGACTTTTCCGGAAGCTTTTTGCTTTGGATCATCCGGTTCACCCAGCAGAATTAAAACTCGTTTAATTTCTTCAAGTCGCGCTTCTATCGCCGACATATCGCTAGATGGTGGATTCTGAAGGGGTTTTACATGCAAAACACCCAGTTTACGGAGTGATCTTAACGCCGATTTAGCGCTTCCTTCATCCACAAGCAGGGTAATTTTTGACATCTTTTCTATCATTTATAGCCTCATAACGCCTAAGCGCTTTGTTCCAATTTTTTCTTTTCGATCTTTGATTTCGAGATCTTACCACGAACCACAGCCGCTGTATCCTGATCGCCCATGAAAATCCGGATCTTCCGGATACTTTCTTTTGAGCGTGGGATCATGACTTTATCAAAGAGATTGATACGTTGTACGGTCGTTCGCAATTCTTCCTGAATAAGTGCTTCCTGTTCCCTCAGGATATCCAGCTCTTTCTCGAATGCGATCGTATCTTTTGCAACCTCTACACCAGAATCTACCCAAAGAGGGTATTCCATCAGATCATAAGATATTTCTTCGAACTCAAGTTTTTTGAAAAGCGGTATATTGATACCGGCAATATTTCCGGTATCGGTAATAACTTCTTTTAACTCAAGCAAGGAGGCCACATCCACATCTTCTGCAAATACGGCAACCCAGACAGATAATTGCTTGCGCAAGGCATCCAATTTATCCTTTGATGCTTTGATCTCATCATGTACACGCCTAATTTCCGCTAGAAGCTGTTGTTTTTTCAACTCCAAGGTCGGCAAATAACGCGTATATCGTTTTAACGCATCTTTTTGCTTTTTTAATTCATTCTTTGTCAGCTTTATCTTTGCCATATTATCCTCTCACACGGTCCATAGGAACTGCATGAATTGAAAACCTACGATTTGGGCCAGTACTTTTCGATCAAGTTCGAACGGAAACCCGTTTCATCAGGATTAAAACATTCCGATAGAATATTCCAGCCACTGTCCAATGCATCTTCAAGAGATACATTTACGGAAAGGTCCATCATCTGTTTTTCAAACAGGCCGCCGTATTTCAATAGCTTGGTGTCCCAGTCACTCATACGGAAACCCATTGAGCGTTTTTCTTCCGTTTCAAGATACTGGGCGTAAAGCTGGATCATACCGTCCATAATAGCACGGTGATCATCGCGTGTATCTTTATTAACCTGTTGTTTTAGACGAGAAAGTGAACCAAAGGGTTCAATACGTCCGTTACGCAGGTAGAACTGACCTTCGGTAATGTAACCGGTATTATCAGGAACGGGATGAGTCACATCATCACCGGGCATGGTGGTTGCTGCAAGAATTGTTACTGAACCGGCACCTTCGAAATCCACAGCTTTTTCATAGCGTGAAGCTAGCTGGGAATAGAGATCACCCGGGTAACCACGGTTCGAAGGAACCTGTTCCATCGTAATAGCGATCTCTTTCATTGCATCCGCAAAGTTGGTCATATCTGTCAATAGTACAAGAACATCTTTACCCTTCAGTGCAAACTGTTCAGCAACTGCAAGACAAAGGTCAGGGACCATTAAACCTTCCACAACCGGGTCCGAAGCCGTATGCATGAAGAAAATAGAACGGCTTAAGGCGCCGCCTTTTTCCAGTTCGTCACGGAAGTACATATATTCATCAAATTTCAGGCCAATTCCGCCCAAAATGATCATATCAACTTCTGCCTGCATAGCTATACGTGCCAGCAGCTCATTGTAAGGTTCACCGGAGACTGAAAAGATCGGTAATTTCTGTGAAACAACCAAAGAATTGAACACATCGATCATGGGAATATTGGTTCGGATCATACGATTGGGAATAATTCGTTTTGAAGGATTCACAGATGGACCTGCAATTTCGATCAGGTTTTCATTTAAAGCCGGACCGTTATCACGCGGGTTACCACTTCCATTAAAAATTCGACCAAGCATATTATCGGAGAAAGAAACCTTCATTGGAGAACCAAGAAAACGAACTTCATCATCAGTAGAAATACCACGAGAACCGGCAAATACCTGTAAGGATACAAGATCTTTATCGATCTTAATGACCTTAGCCAAAGATGTTCCTCGTCGGGTCTTTACTTCTGCCAACTCCTCATTGCTAACGCCCGGGGCATTCACAGAGATCACATTTCCGACAATACTCAATATTTTATTATATACTTTTTTCATTTATTTACAGCTCCTTATTACGCTTTCGTCTTACTCTGAATATGTGTATTGATCTTCTTTTCCTGGGCAGCAAATTCATCTGTTCCCATTTTAATATAATTCCAATCCAAAGTCATCTGCCTTAACTCGTTAAAGAAATGACGAGCTTCAGGTTTTGTATCAAAAGCAAATTCAGTATAAAGAATTGTATGTATTTTTTTGAACATGTACTGTTGGCGCTCAGGGTTACTTACAGCATCTTCCGGATCAAATCCGTCCTGTTGTAAATAGACAGAATCTAGGTATTCACCTTTCAGGTAGAAAACAAAATCATTTACCGAGGTACCTTCTTCGCCGACGACCATCATCATCTGATGGACTTCATTACCACGACGAAGAACTTTGTGGGCTTCCCGGACTTGTTCAATTGGAATGATACCCTTGTATTTTGTCCAACTTTCGATCGGATCAATTGCCGGGTATTTACGAGCATCGGAACGGGCTCTTGAAAGTCCGTGGAAAGCTCCAACCACTTTCAATGTCGCCTGTGTTACCGGTTCTTCAAAGTTACCACCGGCCGGAGAGACCGTACCACCGATGGTCAAGGATCCGTGTGAACCGTCCGGAAGTTCAACATAACCGGCACGTTCATAAAATTCAGCGATCCGTGATTCAAGATAAGCCGGGAAAGCTTCTTCACCGGGAATCTCTTCAAGACGACCTGAAAGCTCGCGCATGGCCTGTGCCCAACGTGATGTTGAGTCAGCAAGAATAAGCACATCTAAACCCATCTGGCGATAGTATTCACCCAATGTTGTTGCAGTGTAAACCGAAGCTTCACGAGCCGCAACCGGCATTGATGAGGTATTACAAATAATAATAGTTCGTTCCATTAATGAACGCCCCGTTTTGGGATCGATCAATTCGGGAAATTCACGAAGGGTTTCCACAACTTCACCGGCACGTTCACCACAAGCTGCGATAATCACAATATCCACATCGGCATAACGGGAGGTCAACTGTTGAAGCACAGTTTTACCTGCCCCAAATGGACCGGGGATACAATATGTTCCACCCTTACAAATCGGAAAAAAAGTATCAACGATTCGAATTTTGGTTACCATCGGTTCTGTTGGAATTTTCTTTTCGTTGTAAGCGGTAATAGGAATCTTTACAGGCCAGTCAAAGGTCATTGTTACCTTGATCTCTTCACCTTTGGTATCTTTGATAACACCAATGGTCTCGACAAGATCGTAATCACCTTCTTTAGCAACAGATACGACTGTATATTCACCTTCAAGATCGAAAGGAACCATGATCTTATGTTGGAAAATACCTTCAGGAACCGCACCCAGAGGTGAGCCTTTATAAACCGTATCGCCAACTTTGGCTGTGGGTGTAAAATGCCATTTCTTCTTTGTATCGATAGGATCAAGAACCACACCACGCGGAAGAAAGAAACCATGGGCTTCAGCCAATGCGGGTAAAGGATTCTGCAATCCGTCATATACTTGCGATAGAATACCGGGACCTAATTTCACTGAAAGTAATTCACCGGTAAATTCAACTTTATCACCGACTTTCAAACCTTTTGTGATCTCATAAACCTGCATAAAAGCAGTATTGTTAGTGATCTTGATCACTTCTGATTTTAATCGTTCATCATTAATAAGCACATATCCAACTTCATTTTGGATAACGCTATCCTCAAATGCAACTTCGATCATATTACCGTTGATCGCTGTGATATGTCCTATTTTTTTATCGGCCATTTGAACTCCATTTTCTCTGGAAGACATCATGAAGATGCTTCATCTGTATTTTCTAAGTTTTGTTTTATCAATTTCTCAAAAGCTTCTTCGCCAAGCTCCTTTTTGAAGCTCGCTACCCGCTGCAAAAGCTGCAACTTAAGGTAGTAAAGAACAAAAAAGTCAGAATCGGAATAATGTCCAAATTCGCGTTCTTCCAACCAATCCCATCGATATTTCATGAGTTTTAATTCTATATCAAGGGGATTACCGTCCTTGATCAACTGCATGGGAAGATGAAGAAATTTATATTCATAACCTTCCTTGGCAGCACGACGGTATTCCGCCAACTCTGTTCTCACTTCATTCTCAAAAAGAAGAAAATCATTATACATACCCGACTTATTTTGAGCTTCATAACGATTTACGAATGTTTCGGATAAACTGGTGTAGTCAGCCGGTGTCATCCATTTTTCCGCTTCTTCAAGAAAGTTCTCTTCTGATATCAATTGCTCTGAGTCCCATTTTAATCCGGGCATTTCAGCTGCAAAATATATGTATTTATCCATTAGATGATAACTCGTTACTTAAGGATCTCAGCCAATTTCGGATTTAGAAATATCCTAAGAGCTTCCAGAATACTTTCATCGGTAAAATCATAAAAGAGGTTATCCCCCTTCTTACCAATGCGGAATCCCTTACTGATCTTTCTATCCAATTTGACTTCTATTGTACTCTTCACGCTGTTACCCAACGCGCTTTTCAATTCTGCCATAAGTGCATCAACATCCATACCATTTACAAGAACTTCGACATCACCGTCTTTTGCCCATACACCGGCAATCTTTACGATAAGGTCTTTTAGAAAATCCTGATTCATGGTTTTATCTATATCCGTAAGTAATGCTTGTTCAAGAATAGCTGTGATCTTTTCTTTTAATACAAGAACAGTATCTCGTGCCGCTTGCTTGATGGCAATCTCTGCATTTTTCTGATATGATTTTGCTTCGGATTCAGCATTTTTCTCGTACTGAGCAGCTTTATCTTTAACTTTTTTAATGATCTCGTCAGCGTCTTTGTTAGCGGTAGCAATGATCTCTTCCGCTTGTTTTTTCGCTGCATCAACCCCATCAGCTTTAATTTTTTCTATCAGGCTGTCAAGTTTGACGTTCATTCTAACTCCTATTCTGATTCACTTATTGATTCAATGATCTTATTTGCTTTCTTTTCCGCTACTTGCATCTTGCCTGAGATCTGAGCGCCTTCTTCAACGACCAGTTTCTTAGTCACAAGTTCACCGGAAAATTCAGATTTAATGCCTAGGACAATTTTATCATCTGCATAAATCCCTTTTGTTACACGTCCATTCAAATGAACTTCTTTTGCACGGATGTTTCCATCTACCAATCCACCCTCGGGAATACGTACAGTACCTTTCGCATCAATATTGCTTTTAATGGTACCACCGATAATAATATCTCCATTAACATGAACAGGTCCGTCGATGACCGTGGTAGTTCCAATAATGGTGTAGGAGGGTTTTTCTTTTGTTTGCATGATATTGTTCCTCAATTTTTGTTCTTGTACTCAGGTATGACTGTTTGGGGATCTAAAGCAAGGCCGTGATGCCAGATTTCAAAGTGAAGATGTGGCCCCATACTGTAGCCTGTTTCACCCAATAAAGCGATGAGTTCGCCTTTCTTTACCCTCTGTCTTTCCTGAACATTCAAGCGGTCGTTATGACCATAAACGCTAATATAGTCATCAGCATGTGAAATGACAACCATATTTCCCAATTCAGGTGTCCAGCCTGCAAACACGACCATACCGGCTGCAGAAGCAAGAACGGGGTCACCGATCTTCCCTCCAATATCAATGCCGTAATGTTTACGCGGACCGCTCATGAATTTCTTTGTTATCAATCCTTGTGCAGGAGCTATTTCAGGTTGCCCGGACAAGAATTGTCCATTATCTTGTTCCTTGCTAGCTTCAATTAAGGCCGAATAATCTGCTGATGATCCGGATGTCAATTCCAAACCAAGCAATTCACGCATGTAGGTGTTAAATTGCTTCATTTCATTCACATCTTCCAACAATTGACGTAATTGTGTTTCCTGAGCTTTATAAGTACTGATCTTATCTTTATAATCAACATATTTATTTGCGCGGGGGATTAAAATAACAAAAGATAGAATTAACAATAAAAGACATATTGAAAAAACGATCTTAATAAACGTATATAAACGATGGTGAAGGGTAAGAGTTTTTTGTTCACCCTGTTTACGGGGAACATAGATAAATGTAACCTTATCTGTTTTCATGGGTTCCGAATTCCACGAGATCCAGGATACGCTCCAGGTCCTCTGTGGAATAGTATGTGACCTCTATGGTACCACCGGGTTTACGGTGTTTAATTCTAACTTTTGTGCCCAATGACTGCTGCAG
>DAOVOB010000005.1 GCA_030629925.1 Fidelibacterota bacterium | reverse complement strand
TGGTGCATTTTTGACATGGATAAAGAAAATGAAAATCCAGATAATTATCAAGAAGCACTTAAAAAGGCTAAAGATAAAAAGATTAATGTGGCAAGGGTTTTTCCCTGTTTCGAGCTATGGCTATTATTGCACTTCAACAAAAGCTATAGGCCCTATTCTAAATACAAAGAATTAATAAAGGATTTAAAAAAAGAAATCTCAGATTATGATAAAAGTGAAAAATATTACAGATTTAAAAATTTACCAAATTTATTAAACGATAGACTTGATGAGGCAATTCAGAATAGTATTAAATTAGAAGAACACAATAAAACTCATCAAACAAAATCAAGCATTTGTGATATCTACAAAATCATTCGGAATATTAGAGAATTGATCTAACGATTAAAACCATGAAACGTAAATACAGCCCTTCTTTGTTGGAAAACGGAGAAGGGTTTTTTGTAAAAAAAAACGATGAACTATGAATGATGAATAAAATATTTATCGTTTATCGTTTATAATTCATCATTTACAAACGTCAGTTTATCCCGATCTTTTTTTACTCCGGGAAAACTAAGAAGATGATTATGCATAGCAACGTAAATACCCGGCCCTACAAATGTTGAAGCAAAAAGGGCTTCTGTGACATTTTGCGCGGCATCACTATCACGAAATTCATAGGGTCGCATAGCACCGGTAAAAATTATGGGGCATTTCGGATCTTTGATCTCATTATACAACAGACGGCCGGTTTGTTCCAGAGTGTCCGTTCCATGTAAAATGATAATAGCATCTGAGCCGGTCATGGCTTGACGAGTAATATCAAGAACGATCTCACGGTCGCTCTCGGTCATATCCAAAGAATCTTTAAAGATCACATTTCGCTGATTAATGGTAATCTCAGGTAAGCGCAAAGTACTAAGAATTTTAGATAAAATTGAATGCTGGTTCGATAATGCACCACTATGTTCGTCATAAGTCTTTTCTATCGTACCGCCTGTGGTAATAAATGTAATTTGCTTCATGCTAAAAACCCTTAATTTTTTCTTTATTGATTTTACAACATTTTACATATTCTAATCAAGGATTATAACGCTTGTATACGTTTTTGTCATTTGATAGTATTCAATTTTCTTTGTTAATACTTCATTATTAAAACGTCATTCCCGTTTATGATTCATTACATTTTTTTCACATTTAGAAACAAGTCTCAAAAGACTAAATCAACATGTAATTTATTGTTTTAGCGAATTATTATCTAAAACGAATGCTTTTTATTGAATAATTTTTATATATTTCCGCACTTTGCTAACATATTTTAATTTACTTTCTGAAATAAAATCTCTATATTAATAAAATTGATCTTTTAGATCAGTTGTTCATTTTCAAGCTTCGACGAAATTAAAGAACCAAAGGCAGAAATACTGCCTAACAAGGAGTTGCCATGAACCCTCGCGCCGTAGAACTTAATGACAAATTAAAATCTAAAGCACCTGTCGTATTCGGGTTGCTTTCACAAAAGGGCAAAGAATCTTATTTTCCCAAATCCGGTATCCTTTCTCAAAGCATGCAGGCAAAGGGTACTGCTATTAACGCAACTATTGGAATAGCTCTTGAAGATGACCAAAGTCCTTTGCATATAAGTTCTCTCGGTAAGCTTATCAATCTTGACCCAAAAACGATCTTTCCTTATGCGGGATGTTCAGGCGTCCCCGCGATGCGTACCAAATGGAAAAGCATGCAAGTTGAAAAGAACCCAGCCCTAAAGGGAAAAGCAACAAGCCTGCCTGTTGTTACAGCTGCACTTAGTCATGGTTTAAGCATTACATCTCTTCTTTTTCTGGATGCGGGTGATTCGGTGATCATAGCTGATAAATACTGGGGAAATTACAACATGCTGGTCAAAGAACGCTGTGATGTAAATTTTGACATGTACCCATTTTATGACGGCGATGGCATGAATCTCCAAGGTCTTGAAGATCGTTTATTAAATGGACCAGTTGGCAAAAAGGTTGTGGCAATGAATTTCCCAAACAATCCCACGGGATACACACCCACAAAGCTCGAAATGAAAAAGATCACATCTATTGTTAAAGCTAGTGCGGAACTAGGTAACCATATTCTGCTAATTTGCGATGATGCATATTTTGGTCTCGTCTATGAAGATGATGTTGACACACAGTCCGTATTCGCACATGTAGCAGGAATTCATGAAAATGTCCTAGCCGTTAAGATAGATGGTGCTACCAAAGAAGATTATGTTTGGGGCTTTCGTGTTGGGTTTATTACATATGCCGGGAAAAACCTTGATGAAGATGTTTATTCTATGCTTGAAGAAAAAACTGCCGGTGGTATTCGCGGCAGCGTGTCGTCAGCGCCTCATATTTCACAATCTCTACTTCTTGAAACTTACAATCATCCTGACTATGCTAAAGATAAACGGGATAAATTTAATTTGCTTCAATCGCGTTATAATGGAGTAAAGGATGTCCTTAAAAAAAACGGGGGACGTTATGCGGAATATTTCAAACCCCTCCCCTATAACTCCGGCTATTTCATGTGCGTAGCACTTGCAGATGGACTTGATGGTGATGCGATCAGAAAATTATTGATCGAAAAATATAACACCGGTACGATCTATATTCGCGGCGTTATCCGCCTGGCTTACTCAGCGGTTGCGCTTGATAATATTGAGCAATTATTCGAGAATCTTTACCAAGCGTGTAAAGAGCAAAAGTAACAAGATAAAAGGAGCTAGCCCATGGCAACGATCGGTCATTATCGCAATGATAAAGAATTCCAAAAGGTCACTTCGATGATCCGGACGACCATTCAATCCGCATTTGTCGGCAACAATGTCATCCCGGTAAAAACAGTAGCAGAAGCCTATTCGTTGGCTCGACTTTCACCCGGCACAGTTGAACTTACCGGCATGCCTATTTACAGACCGGAAGAACAAGGACTTCCAAAAGATGCCAATGTACTGCTCTTTAATGACGGTACGGTCTTTGGACGCTGTGCTGCAGCACGTCGCATTGTGGGCGAACCGAATGTGGATATGAAAATATATTCAGGCAAGATCCGCGAAGCCATTTATGGCACTCGTTATCGCAAGATGTATCATGCCGAGACGGTTATCGGTTTAGATGAAGATTTTATGGTCAAAGCTCACTTGCTTATTCCCGAGAACCATGAAAATGTACTTTTATCATGGATGCTCAACTTTCAATATTTTAGCGATGAGATCAAAACTCGTTATGCCAATTCGCGCGAATTACAAGAAGGTGATGTCTATATCTTTTCCGATCCCGATTGGAAACATGAAGATCACCCGCTGGGAATGACTTTCTTTGATCCTGAATACAACTGTGCCGCACTACTCGGTATGCGTTATTTTGGCGAACACAAGAAAGGTACTCTTACCCTTGGCTGGGGCACAGCTGCCCGCAACGGCTACGCTTCCTGTCACGGTGGTTTAAAGCGCTACAATCTTGGAAAAGACCATAATTATACCGTTGCCGTATTCGGACTATCCGGCTCTGGAAAATCGACTATCACTCATGCAAAACATGATAATAAATATGATGTAACAGTCCTGCATGATGATGCATTCATTATCAATGCAGATGAAAAATACTCCATTGCACTTGAACCGGCATATTTTGATAAAACTCAGGATTATCCCATGAACTGTGAGGATAATAAATTTATACTCACACTGCAAAATAACGGGGCGATTCAATACGAAGATGGTAAGGTTTATCCGGTCACTGAAGACCTGCGTAATGGAAATGGCCGTGCCGTCAAATCAAAACTTTGGACACCCAATCGAGTTGATCGTATAGATGATCCCATCAATTCAATTTTTTGGCTGATGAAAGATCCTACTATTCCACCGGTGATCAAGTTGGATGGTGCGTCTCTCGGATCGGCCATGGGTGCTACTTTGGCGACCAAGCGAACCTCTGCCGAGCGTCTGGCTCCCGGTGTGGATCCAAATGCTCTTGTCGTAGAACCCTACGCAAATCCTTTCCGAACCTACGCACTTGAACTGGATTATTCCCGCTTTAAAAAACTTATTGAAGATGGCGTTGATTGTTATGTATTGAATACCGGTTTCTTTATGGGTAAAAAAGTAGAGCCCAAACACACACTGGGTATCATAGAATCTATCATCGAAAAGAAAGCTAAATTCAAGCCATGGAAACCTTTTGAAGATATCGAGATAATGGATATAGAAGGTTTTGCTACTTCTTTGGAGAATGAGGAATATCGCAAAGAATTTGTAGCTCGTTTCAATGATCGCATTAAATATATTGCCTCCCGCGATACTGAAAAAGGTGGAATGGATAAACTTCCTGCCGATGCACTGGAATCATTAAAATCGGTTATTGAAAAACTGAAGTCGTAACTTGTGACGCGTAAAACGTGACTCGCAAATAAAAGTAGGGACTCGACATTTATCCTGCGTAGCTTTAGCGAAGAAGGATGTCGAGCCCTTTTGTTTTACGAAATTAAAAAGTTGGTAGATTGATAAATTGATAGAGGAAGCGAAAAGAAGACTGTCATTGTAATCACGATTCTCAGAATAATAATTAAATAATTCTATCCACAGATTACACAGATGATCACAGATTGTACTATAATGAAAATAATCTGCGCTAATCAGCGAAATCTGTGGATTGTATTTACCATATTATAGTTTTTGGACCTTGGGGCTATTTTATCAACAACTTCTTCTCTAGTAAGAATAACGAGTTTGTTGCATGCTGGCGCTTTCGTTTGAAAGTAGTTTATATAGAACAGTGTCTTTTAATATATCATGAATATTCATCGTTGCACCGTCCACACGCACTATTGCGTTGACCAATCGTACACCATGGCTATAATCGACATACCAGTCAACATGGCCCGTGTACAATGGCTGAATAGGAATCCCGTTCGTATAGTGCCAACCATAGATGGCTACTTTGTCTTTTTTATATTTAAGGGCATTGCAAATAACAATATCTTTTTTAATACCGGCAATTAGATCGTGACTATTTCCCTTTATTGAATCCCGACTTGCATTAATATCCTTATTGTGTTTAACGAATTGATAAACTTGTGAATTGTTATCGCCCACAGGGTAATATGGGATAGGATCCAAGCGTACAGAGGCATGTTTCCAAATATCGTCACATAATTTCGGGGTCGTTAATATACACCCAAAAGTATCTGCAATTGCTTGAGCGGTATGTGGCCCCATAGGAATGCGGCAATAATCTTTATTCGTGCCAATAGAAAGATAATCTCGCATTACATCATACTCAACAATATGATTTATCCCGTTTGCATCTTGGAAAGTTGAGGAAAGCGTAATAAGATCACGCAAGATGTTCGGTATATTTCCATTCACTATCTCTTTAAATATTTGAGATTCGCGCTGAGAATATGCAGTACCGAGAATAGCTTCCATAAATTCGGAACCTGTTTTTACACTATCCGGCCTAGAAGGAATGTTCTGAGCAAAAACATATGAAAAAAGAAATAATATGATCAAGACATTTTTTAATAATCGCATAACAGCTCTAAGTAATTATTAAAAGTATTTTACTTATAAACGCGCTTCGCCTTCAAGTGCAATCCCCATCCCAACGAAAAAGCCCCTTCTGTGATCGTGTGATCATGATGAGAGTATGCTAGCATTTTATTCCCTTTGCCTGCACAGATCATCCAATTAAAGACATCGGTAGGCTCCAGAAGTTCTTCGCCTTTGAGATGAGTTGTTTTAAAATAAACCTCATCTTGCATTTTATTTTCGTTCTTTTCAACTCTGATCTCATGTTTGTATAGGTCGCCCTCATCTGTGATCAAATAGGGAAATTCATATCCTGTTCTAATATTTTCAGGATGATGTTGGAGATAGATCAAAGATGATAAAACATGATGGACGGGCTTTGATATTTTAAGTGTATGAGATGTACTATAATGTATTTCATTATTGTAAATATCTTCGCGATAAAGCTGTTTCATATTGCGGTTTGTAATATCTTTCTTTAGTGAGTCAATATGAGATAGAGATGGATCAGTATAGTAATAATACCAATTATCAATTTTATAAATTTTGTCAAAGCCGCCTACTGTAAAAGCATGGTAAGTGATCTCGGTAACATCTTGGTCAATTTGATTTTCAATTACCTCAACACTTGCACAATGCATGCCAAGTAAGGTAATTTTATAAAAGAGTGTATCGGATGCACCCAAGATCCCCGCAATAAGAAAAAGTAATAGGATAATTGGTGTTTTTTTCATGTCATTATAAGTGGATCAATCCGGTTGCGATCGAAAGGTAGATCAGAATTCCAAGTATATCTATTGTCGTGGTTACCAAAGGTCCGGTTGCGATAGCCGGATCAATCTTCATAGAATTAAAAACGATCGGTGCAAGGGTACCGGTGAAGGTTGCCAATGACATCGCGATCACAATACCGATTGCAATTGCGATGCTCAATTCAATACAATTCGTTAATGAATAATCATACCCATTTGCATGAAACACATAGCTTAAGAGAAAAGCTATTCCACCCAGTATAATACCATAGATCAGTCCTAGAGTAATACCCACTCTTAATTCTTTTCCCACTATCTTCCAGGTTGTATCCGGATTGACCCGGCCGGTAAAAAGCCCGCGTGTAATAATGGTCGAACTCTGTGTCCCAATATTACCGCCCATGCCCGCAATAATGGGAATAAATGATATCAGAATAACAAAGCTTCCCAGCAGATCATGAAAGAAGCCGATCACCAATGCGGCGATCAAACCTCCGATATAGGTAGCCAATAACCAAGGGAAACGTTTTTTTATGCTTCCCCAGACTGATTTGAGAATAATATCCGTATCGCGTCCCAAACCGGCCATTTGTAAAAGATCTTCCGTGGCTTCTTCGCGAAGCACATCGATAATATCATCAACGGTGACCACACCGATAAGTTTATTTTCATCATCAACAACAGGGACAGCTACAAAATTATATCGTGAGGTGAGACGTGCCACTTCTTCCTGATCGGTCTCCGGGCGAATACTAACTACATCTTCGACCATAATATCGGATAATTTTTTCTGAGGATCGTTTAAAATAAGCTGACGCAAGGAGACCACACCGATCAAATGGATGCGCTCATCAGTGACATAAATATAAAATACCATTTCAGTATCGGCACTTTTTTGTATTTCTTCAGTAGCTTTGGCTACCGTTAAATTTTCATGGAGATGAAAAACTTCCGGGTTCATGATACCTCCGGCAGTATCTTCATCATACTCCATTAAAGCCTCAAGCTCACGGGATTCTTCATCTTTCATCAGGTTTAATAATTCTTGCTGCTCTTCCTGAGGTAAAAGACGAATAATACTTGATTCATCATCATAGTCCATTTCGC
Organism: Fidelibacterota bacterium; assembly: GCA_030629925.1. GTDB lineage: Bacteria > Fidelibacterota > Fidelibacteria > Fidelibacterales > Fidelibacteraceae > M50B103. The sequence goes on along the minus strand of DAOVOB010000005.1, from coordinate 9,554 downwards.
GAAAAATATTAATAATTTCATCTCGTTTAACAGAATGAAGGATCTCAACAATAATATTATCATCTACTTCGGATAAAACTTCTGCTTTTTGTTCATTTGTTTTTATTAGGGAAAAGAAATACAAACGCTCATGTTGAGAAAACGAACGGAATAATAAGGCAAGGTCAGCCGGGTGAGTTTTATCAATTATATTGATCAGATTGACTTTTGCACCTCGTCGGTGTAATTTGCGGTAGGTATCTACAAGTAAGATCACTTCATTATTTCTCATAACCTACTCCTTCCTCTTTTTCTCTGCGTTTACGGTGTACATGTACATTATTGCGTATGTTGATAATGCCAAATAGAAACAATAATGATCCCCCTGCCAGAATGAGCCATGGAACATAAGCTTTACCATATAAAATACTCTCACGGATCTGTGGAACATTAATATTAACAAGTACCAATATGTTAAAAATACTGTGAATTATAATACCGGGAATTATAGAATAAAAGGAATAAGCCATATAGCCTAAAATAATTCCGGCCACAAAAACGGCCGGTGCATTACGAAAGCTCAGATGAACAACAGTAAAAAGCAATGCCTGCAATACAACTGCAATAAGGGGAGCAAACTTATTACGGAGCATAAGTCTAAGCAAATATCCACGGAAAATACCTTCTTCAACAAATGGAGTTATAATTGCAACAACCGGGACGAGCAATAAATAATTAAGAGGATAAAGGACTTTAAGATCTGCACTCACAAAAGATTCACTTCCGATTACCAATTCCACCAAATACTGAATAAATTCGACTAGGATGAACATACCAATTGCTATAAAAAGGATATCCCGCAAGGCAAGTAGAGAAATTGGGCGCAAACGGAAAGAATGCTTTACGGATTTTCCATTTCCAATAACATACAAGAGCAGGGGAAACAATAATAACAATTCAAAAACACCGAGTAAAATATAACGGACCGCTTGGGGTGTGTTCCCCATGAGTGAAGGGTTATAATAAAAGCCAAAAATAAGAATAAGGTAAGCAACCAAACTCATAAACAGGATCAATAGTGCGGTTCTATAATTGTAATACTGCGACATTTTAGACTCCTACATTATGATCTCATTCTGTTTGTTAAATTCTTTCATCTCGCCGTCAATAATAATATTACTGACCCCGCGGAACCAGATAGATTCAAAATAAGGGTTATGAACCGTTACATTTTCAATCTTTTCCATCAGGATCTGAGAGTGGGGATGCTTATCTCTCGACCAGTCCGATGGAGGTGTTTTCATATATTTACTACTGTCAGTAAGAACATAAAAAGATTTTTCACGTTCATCTGCAATTCTCAATGCGGAGTGAGTCCCGATCTTATTAATAAAACCACGATGCCAATACCAGTCCGTACCCACCAATACAATATCGCAACGTGATATTGCCAATTCCATAGCGGCATCCGTATACAGTGAAATCGGAATGCCGGCGCGACCGAGAAATTTACCAAGAGATAAGCCCTCGCCCACTGGGCGAGCCTCTGTCAGGATCACTTCAAAGCGTTTCCCCGTTTGTGCCGCGTCCATAATGGCTTTACGAACAAGGGAACTGTGAGAAAATGTGAATATTTTCGAACCATCTTTGATCAATTTATTAACCGTTGTTGCAACGGTTTTTTCATTGTTACTTTTGATCCTATTCCCATATTCCAACAGTATCTCCGGAATTTTCTTCCCGGATTCCAGTTCCTGGATAATGTAGGCCTGCAAATGTGGAAAAATAGCAATAAGAGGGTGAGCGATTCGGGCTTCTTTATAAATGTAGTCCAATGCCTCTCGTTGAGCATCAAGAGAAAGCTCATTATTCTCGGAAAAATACCGATTTAAAATATGAATATATTTGAAAAGAATCGTCGTTGCTCCCGCTTCTTGTTCAAGTAGCATAGCCTCGAATTCGGGATAATTTATCATCATGGCTAATTCTCCTCTCGCGGCATAGCAACCGCAGATTTATTGCGATCACGGATCAAAACGAACTGCATATCAAAAAGCTGCTTAAACATGGGAATTTCCATATCCATTTTTAGCAGAGATTTTTTTGCTCTATCAAACTCACCCTTCCGTCTACTAAGCTCCGCAATATAGTAATATATCATGGATATATCTTTATCTTCAAGATCTCCCAATAATAGAGCTTTTGCAAAATTTACAATAGCTTTTTCTCTATACTCTGATGCCAAAGGCTCATTCTCATCGTCATCATATAGCCAAGATATACGTAAATAGGTATCGGCAAATACAGTCGGAAGCGCCTTTACTTCTACAAGCATATAAAGATAATGTTCAAAAAGTTCCAGAGTCGTGGGATTTGTATCAGCAAATCTATCCCGATAAATACCGGATTCGATCACATTCTGCACTTTTTCTATCTCATTGGGAATCTGAGTAAAATCATGCGTTACATAAAAACAATGGTGACAAAACACCAGCCAAGTATCTAGAACATCATCATCTAATGTGCGGATCCTAAAGTCACTTTCAACCACATCTACGGTATAAAGTTCTTCCGCAGAATGATTATTGACCGGTTCTCCGCAAATAGGACAAAGAACAATAGATTGTCGTTCTTCTTCCTGGACAAATGAGGTATTTTCAAATTCACGTTCTGTCATTGATCTTCCTTAGAAAGGCAGTTCTTCTTCATTTTCAGGCATACTTGGTTCTACAGGTGCTGCTGCGGGTGCTGCTACAGGTGCGGGTTTGTTATTTTGAGCAGGTGCGTAAACACCACCGCCGCCACCGTCGCCAGATTGCGGAGCACGATCCAGTAACATGGCAGTATCAACCATGATCTCAGTCGTGTAATGAGTAACATTACTCTTGTCGTTCCATTTACGAGTCCGTAAACGACCTTCCACATAGACTAAGCGACCCTTTGTAAAATAATTACCAATATATTCAGCTGTTTTGCCAAAAGACACACAACGATGCCATTCCGTGGTATCTATATATTCGCCATTTTGATTTTTTCTTGTTTCATTCGTCGCAACCGAAAAATTAGTTACGGCAGTTCCACTGGGTATCGCCCGTTGTTCCGGATTCTGCCCCAGTCGGCCAACTAAAACCACTTTGTTCATTGAATTCTTATGCATGTTATTCTCCCTGAAATAATTTTACAATATTGTTTGCGTTAATCTTGCTACCATAGATCACAGCATAAACGGTTTTCAACTGATGCTTTGCAAGGATAGTTTGATATACGATCTCACTTGCCAATATAGCATCTACGGGATGCTCAGAATTTTGATCCGCACGGATCAAAACAGCATCTTCAATATTCAAATTAGGCACAGCAGCATAAGGATGTGACATATCAGGGAATCGTACTCCCTTACTATCATCATTATGCCCTCGCAAAGGATTGTGACCGGATACATTGATATGATCGCACACTGCAAACATTGTACTGTCAGCCACTTCATCCGACCTTAGAGTTAGTAACAGCGTTTCACCGCATTTTGCCACTTCCTCTGCTTTAAGATGTTCATTTACAGAACGGAAAGTCCACGTTGCCGCTAAGGCCTCAGGTTTTTCCATTCCAGATAGATCTATCCAATCCATTAATTCATACTCCTTGGTCCAAATATCCCGGTTCCTATACGCAGAAAAGTAGCGCCTTCTTCCAGTGCGATACGATAATCGTGCGTCATACCCATGGACAGCTCATCCATTTTAAAATGATCGGTCTCAAGGGTCTTGTATTCTTCTGCCAGTGATCGCAACAATGCAAATGAGCGACGGATCCTTGATTTATCATCGGTAAAAGCCGCCATTCCCATCAGTCCCCGTATCTCGAGGCCTTCATAGTCTCTGACCTTTTTTAAAAAGTCAGGTAGTTCATCCGGCGGTAAACCGGACTTGTTAGCTTCACCGGAAATATTGACCTCGATAAGGCATTTTATCCGGTAGTCACTTTTTGCAATTAGCTTAGCAAGTTTCTCTGTTTGCAAACTATGAAGCCAATTAAAATTCTGCAAGCATTTATTTGCTTTGTTCGACTGCAAATAACCGATAAAGTGACGTGTAATTCCATCGAAAGCTTCAAGGGAAAACTTATCCAGTGCATCCTGAATACGATTTTCACCAAAATCTGTGATCCCGGCCTCTACAGCAGAACGCATTTTTTCAATTGGCTGTTTTTTACTGACAGCCACGATCCGTACCCGATCGGGGTACGGACTATAGCGTTTTATATCCTCGCGGATAACTGTCAGTTTGTCAGCGATCATTTATTCACTTTTCATTTCTTGCAATTCGTCTTCTTTGTCATCTGATTCCATGACATAGCGAATAGCTGAGATTTGATCTTGTTCGTGTAAGTTGATCAAACGAACACCCTGAGTATTACGGGAGAGTGTGTTAATACGATTAATATGCTGACGAATAAGCAAACCACGGGTTGTAATGATCATTAGATCATCTGTATCAACTACTTCTTTCAGGGCGACCATCTGTCCTACCTTTTCTGTGGTTTTGATTGTGATCACACCCTTACCACCACGATTTGTAATACGGTAATCCATGATATCTGAGCGTTTTCCATATCCATTCTCACTTACGGCAAGAACAGTAGCCCCTTCACGCTTAACAACGACCATATCTACAACGGCATCATCTTTTCCATCAAGGGTCACGCCACGAACACCCGTTGCCGAGCGTCCCATGTTCCGGACATGCGCTTCATTGAAACGAATAGCCTTACCTTTTCGTGTTCCAAGAATAATATCTTGTTCACCATTGGTAATATCGACACCGATGATATCATCTCCGTCTTGTAAATTGACTGCAATTATACCTGTGCGGCGAGGACGGCTGTAAGCATCAAGCTTGGTTTTCTTGATCGTACCGTTTTTGGTGGATACGATGACATATTTATCTTCTGTAAAATCGCGGATATTAAGGAATGCTCGAACTTTTTCATCTTTTTCACATTCAAGCAAATTTACAATAGCGCGACCGCGTGTAGCTCGTCCGGCTTGCGGTAACTCATGTACCTTCAGCCAATACACCTTACCTAAATTAGTAAAGAACATCAGGTAATCGTGAGTTGACGCGATGAAAAGGTTTTCAATAAAATCATCTTCTTTAGCTGTAGCACCTTTCTTGCCAACACCACCACGACGCTGTGCGTGATAGACATTGACCGGTGTACGTTTGATGAAACCATTATGAGTAATGGTAATTGCCATTTCTTCATCGGCGATCATATCTTCTACAGAAAAATCACCGGCATCCACGACCATTTCGGTACGTCGTTCATCACCGTATCTTCCTTGTATTTCACGAGTTTCCCCGATCAATATTTCTTTCTGTTTGCTACGGTTGTCCAGAATATATTTTAGTTTTTCGACCTGTTTTAGAATGTCAATATATTCCTGAATAACTTTCTCGCGTTCCAAACCGGTCAACCTTTGCAATTTCATATCCAGAATAGCTTGTGCCTGGATCTCGGAGAATTCAAAGCGATTCATCAAATTCTGACGGGCAACATTTGCACTGGCTGATTTCTTGATAATTTCGATCACTTCATCAATATTGTCGAGCGCGATCTTGAAACCTTCTAAAATATGTGCACGGGCTTCTGCCTTCCTTAACTCAAATTGAGTTCTGCGAACGATCACTTTATAGCGATAATCAACGAACAACTGTAACATACTCTTCAAAGAAAGTACTTTCGGAATACCTTCGACCAAAGCGATCATATTAATACCAAAGGTATTCTGCAAATTGGTATGCTTATACAAATTGTTCAGTACAACCTGAGGTTCGAAATCACGCTTGAGTTCTACCACAACGCGAATACCTTCTTTATCGGATTCATCACGAAGATCGCTAATGCCTTCAAGCACTTTATTGCGAGCTAACTCAGCAATACGTTCAACCAAATTACTTTTATTGATCTGATATGGAATTTCAGTGAAAACGATCTGTTCACGATTATTACGGATTTGTTCCACATTTGCACGAGCACGTAAAGTTATTTTTCCACGTCCGGTATCGTAAGCCGAAAAGAGTCCTGACGTACCATAAGCCAAAGCACCGGTTGGGAAATCCGGACCCTTAATATATTGCATCAACTCCTGAGTTGTAATCTCAGAATTTTCAACCGTAGCACAAAGAGCATCACAAATCTCATTGATATTATGCGGCGGGATATTAGTTGCCATACCCACGGCAATACCGGTAGCACCATTGATCAGCAAATAAGGTATCCTGCTGGGCAGAACAGTGGGTTCTTCCATTGAATCATCAAAATTCGGTACAAAATCTACTGTATCCTTGTCGATATCAGCCAGGATTTCATCTGCTAAACGAGACATACGTGCTTCTGTATAACGCATAGCTGCCGGACTATCGCCGTCGATAGACCCAAAGTTTCCCTGACCGTCAACGATCAAATAGCGCATCGCAAAGTTCTGTGCCAGACGAGCCATCGCCATGTAAACAGAGCTATCGCCATGAGGGTGAAATTTACCTAAAACGTCACCGACGATACGGGCAGATTTCTTAAAAGGTTTATTATATTGCATACCCAATTCGTACATACCGTAAAGTATACGACGATGAACAGGTTTCAGACCATCACGAATATCCGGCAATGCACGGGAAACGATCACTGACATAGAATAATCAAGATAACAATTCTTTAATTCTTCTTCTATATTTATCGGGATAATTTTTTCGTTAGTCAATTTTTCCTCTCTTTTTCTAAATTCCGTCACATGACAGATTGTTTATACATCCAGATTTTTTACATATTTTGCGTTTTCTTCAATGAACTTCCGTCGCGCTTCCACATTTTCGCCCATCAAGACAGAGAACATGTGATCAGCCGCCATAGCGTCATCCAAGTTTACCAAACGTACGGTCCGTGATTCGGGATCCATGGTCGTACTCCAGAGCTGATCCGGATTCATTTCTCCCAAACCTTTATATCTGGATAAATTGATCTTTGTCGAACGTTCTTTTTTCATTCGAGCAGTCAACATTTCCAATTCATTTTCATCATATGCATAGCGTTCTACTTTTCCCTGCTTTAAGCGGTATAAAGGCGGCTGGGCAATATAAACATGCCCAAACTGCAGAAGATCGCGCATTTGGCGGAAAAAGAAGGTTAAAAGCAGCGTACGAATGTGAGCACCATCTACATCGGCATCGGTCATAATAATGATCTTATTGTAGCGGATCTTTTCTACATCGAAATCATCGCGAAGACCACCACCGATAGCCGTGAACAATGCCTGGATCTCCTTGCTTTGCAGAATTCGATCATATCTTGCTTTTTCGACGTTCAGAATTTTTCCACGAAGAGGAAGAATTGCCTGAAAACGGCGATCTCTTCCTTGCTTGGCTGAACCACCGGCAGAATCTCCCTCAACAATGTACAATTCGCAGTGAGCGGGGTCTTTGATCGAGCAATCGGCCAACTTGCCAGGAAGTCCGCTGATCTCCAACGCATTTTTACGGCGGGTTAACTCACGGGCTGTTCTTGCAGCTTCTCTGGCTTTTGCCGCTATAACTGATTTTTCGATAATTTTTTTTACTACGCTGGGATTGGTTTCAAAAAACTCATTCAGGTTTTCCATAATAATACTGTCAACAATACCTTTAACTTCACCGTTACCCAGTTTTGTTTTTGTCTGCCCTTCAAACTGCGGCTCAGGAACCTTTACAGACAAAACAGCGGTGATACCTTCACGAGTATCTTCCCCACTAAGCGAGAAATTGTTCTTTTTTATTACTTTGAAAAGATTGTTTTTCTGAGCATAGTTGTTCAAAGAACGGGTCAAAGCAGTTCTTGCACCGGTAAGGTGAGTACCGCCCTCGATTGTATTGATACAGTTTACATAGGAAAAAAAGTTCTCATTGTAAGTATCGTTATACTGGAATGCAAATTCAACGCTAATATTATCGCGCTCACCTTCCATGTAGACGGGCTTGGGATGGAGAGCATTTCTTGCTTCATTAAGATATGAAACGAATTCATTGATACCGCCTTTGTAATGAAAAACATCTTCTTCATCACTGCGTTCATCTTTTAGAACAATATGGACGTCTTTGTTCAAAAATGCCAATTCGCGTAAACGTTCCCGTAAAATACTGTATTCAAAAACAGTTTCTGTAAATATACCATCATCAGGTAAAAAGCTAACAATAGTACCGGTGTGTTTTGATTTCCCTGATTCAATTAATTTCGTTACCGGGTCACCATAGGCATATTCCTGATTATAGATCTTATTGTTACGGAAAATTGTCACCATGATGCGCTTTGAAAGTGCATTTACAACGGATACACCCACACCATGAAGTCCACCGGATACCTTGTAGCTGCCTTTGTCAAATTTACCACCGGCATGTAGCATGGTCATAATAACCTCTACACCAGGTTTTTTTTCCGTGGGATGCATGTCCACCGGCATACCTCGACCGTCATCTTCCACACTTACGCTATTGTCTTTATGAACAGTGACAGTGATCTTATCACAATACCCTGCCAATGCCTCGTCAATTGAATTATCAACTACTTCATAAACCAAATGATGCAAACCGCGTTTTCCGGTATCTCCGATATACATTGCGGGACGCTTGCGAACAGCCTCCAGCCCCTGCAATACCTTGATTTTATCCGATTTGTAATCGCTTGCACTACTACTGTACATATATCTCCTTACTATAGGTTACGAGTGATATTTCCGCAGCTTATTGAAAACGTATATCACGAATGATACCCGCTCCGAATTGTTCTTCATATTTTTTCAATATCTGCGGTTTCTGCATGCTTAATTCTTGGCGCCAAGTGCTGTTTTTAACACTGACATATAACACTCCTTTAACAACTCTCACGGGTACTGAAACCTGTGCAACAACTTCTCCAACTACTGCATTCCAATCACGCAAAGCCCAATGCTCCAGCATGGCATTTCTACCCACAATGCGGGTAACGATCCTGTCTATTGCGGAGTTGATTTTTTTCATGTCCAAATATAATAATATTTGGACTATTAAGCTATTATTATTGTACATTAATTATAAGAAGAGAGAGGGGTTTTAGTCTTTATTTAAGCCGTAATTATATCTTTTTTTTAGCGTTTTTTAAAACCGAAATTGAAAAAGCTTTTTATCTTTCAATCATAAGCCGTATATTTTAATAAAATGACAGGAATTGGAGCACTATTGTTACAGGATCCGAATAAAATATTTGATGTCGATGCACCCGCTATTCGCGAGTTGATAAAGGAACGAAACTGGGATAAATTAGTCGATAAAAACAAGATCTTTAGAATAATCAATTTTGTAAAAAATGATATCGTTTTCGGATTTTCCAAAAAACCCCTACTTGCAGCGTCTCAAGTATTAAGCGAGGGGCGGGGTTACTCCCTGACAAAAAGCATTTTATTAAAGACTTTGCTTGATTCATGCGGTATTCTTTGCCGTTTTCATGCCTTTACCGTTAATAAAGAGCTCTATCAGGGACTTACAAGCCCCCTGAACTACAATATGCTACCAAAC
>DAOVOB010000169.1 GCA_030629925.1 Fidelibacterota bacterium | reverse complement strand
TTTTCACCCGCCTGGCGTTCTTCTTCGATCGGTTTCATTTCAAGAGCATCAACGGGACATTCGTTTACACAAACCGAACAACCCTGACAATCTTCAACATAAACCTGGATCTTGAATTTTTTATCAGCATCTTTACCTTTTACATCCAAAACGGTGAACGTTTCGGGTGCGCCTTCAAGATCGGCAGGATCTATCAGTTTAGCGCGGATTGAAGCGTGAGGACAAACGAATGTACACTGGTTACATTGGATACATTTGTCAGCGATCCAATGTGGAACCATAGGAGCAACACCACGTTTTTCAAGTGCAGCAGTACCTGTTGGGACATAACCATCTATAGGCATATCAGAAACAGCAATATCATCGCCTTTTTCACGCATGATAGGTTCGATAATATTTTTAACAAAATCAGAAGCATCATCTGGAACGAGCTTAGCAGGTTCGGCAGCTACTTCTGGTAATTCGGCAGGAACCGCGATCTCTTGAAGAGCTGCTTCTGTAGCATCTACAGCTTTCCAGTTCATTTTTACGATATCCATACCTTTTTTCTTATATGATTTTTCGATCGCTCCTTTGATCAGAGCAATGGCTTCTTCTTTAGGAAGAACACCGGAGATGATAAAGAAAGCAGCTTGCATTACTGTATTAATACGGCCACCAAGACCAACTTCTTCAGCGATTTTTAGAGCGTTTACATTGTAAACTTTAACATTCTTTTCAATGATGTCTTTTTGCATATCTTTAGTGAAATGTGAAAAGACTTCGTTTGAATCCCAAATAGAGTTCAGGAGGAAAACACCATTTTCTTTGATACCTTCAACAACATCATAACGGCCGATAAATGCTTGGTTATGACAAGCAATGAAATTTGCATGTGCTACCAGATATTCAGATTGAATTGGAGATGTGCCGAAGCGCAGGTGAGAACGGGTAATTCCCCCGGATTTTTTAGAATCGTACTGGAAGTAACCCTGGGCATTCATTTCGGTGTTATCACCAATGATCTTAATGGAGTTTTTGTTAGCACCAACTGTACCATCAGAGCCCAATCCCCAGAACTTAGCTGAGAAGGTGCCTTCAGGCAGTGAGTTGATTATGTCTGTTACTTTCAATGATTTGTTTGATACATCATCATTGATACCAACGGTGAAGCCATGAGTAGCAGCTCCATCAGCATGATCGTAAACAGCTTTGACCATTGAAGGTGTAAATTCTTTTGAAGAAAGGCCATAACGACCGCCGATAACTTTAACATCTTTATCTTTAAGGGCAATTACGACGTCCAAGTACAGAGGTTCACCCAATGAACCGGGTTCTTTTGTGCGATCAAGAACGATAATATCTTTAGCAGTTTCAGGAATAGCTGAAATAAAAGCTTCGGCTGAGAAAGGACGATAAACATGAACATTGACCAAACCAAGTTTTTCACCCCTTGCATTCAGATAATTGATCGTTTCTTCGATCGTATCACAAGCAGAGCCCATAGCGATGATAACTTTTTCAGCATCAGGAGCACCGAAATAATCAAAGAGATGATACTGACGACCAATAACCTTAGCAACCTTATCCATGTATTCTTGGATGATGCCCGGTGTTTCGTCATACATGACATTCGTCGTCTCACGACCCTGGAAATAAACATCGGGGTTCTGAGCACCGACTTTTAAACGAGGATTCTCAGGATTCATTGCGCGTGCACGGAACTCTTCAATGTATTTTTCTTCTACGAGACTTTTGATCGTATCATAGTCAATAATTTCTGTTTTCTGGATCTCATGTGAGTTACGGAAACCGTCAAAGAAATTCAAGAAAGGAACGTTAGATTTTAAAGTAGCAAGATGAGAAACGATAGCAAGATCCATAATTTCTTGAAGATTTGATGCGGCAACCAAAGCATAACCAGTGTTACGAGCTGACATAACATCAGAATGGTCGCCAAAAATAGATAAAGATTGAGCTGCAAGAGAACGGGCAGATACATGAAAAACTGTAGGTAGCATTTCACCTGCGATCTTGTGCATGTTTGGTAGCATCAGCATTAAACCTTGAGATGCTGTGAAAGTAGTGGTAAAAGCACCGGCGGAAAGTGAACCATGAACAGCACCTGCTGCTCCTGCTTCTGATTGCATTTCGACAATATCAACGACTTCGCCAAAAATGTTCTTGCGACCATTTGCTGACCAAAGATCGGCATATTGTCCCATGTCTGATGACGGAGTGATAGGATAGATCGCAGCTACATCACTGAATGCATAAGCAACATGCGCGGCAGCGGTATTCCCATCAATTGTCTGTTTCTTGAATTTACTCATTTTTACTCCTAATATATTTCAATTCTAATTGTTGCCAACAACCTAAAAGATACAATGAAAATAATTGGAGGTAAAGGGAATTTTTTGGAAAATAATCACATAAATTTACATTTCCATTGACTCAATTTTCTTTACTTTTCATTGACTCAATAAAATTAAAAAGAAATATAAAGCTAAAAAAGTAAAGAAAATTGAGTCAATGGAATTAAAACTTTCTAAAAGTAAGATTCCTAAATTCATAATGGTTTAAAAAATTGGAATAACTATTAATAAAATCCTGATATTTTTTTGAATTAGCACAAATATTTTTGCGAGCTTTCAAAGATAAAAATTTACCTTCACTTTCATTTATCCAATTTTGGTAATCAGAATATTCCCATTGTTCCGGCAGATCAACTAAATTTTTTCGGACTGGATTCATGTGGATGTATTTACTCAATTGAAGCAAATAGATGTTATTATTAATGATTTTATGCTGAAGTGGTGATGAGAAGATTGGACCCTTGCGATTATATTTTTTATTAAAGTATTTTGCGTATGAAATAAAAGCATAATTAAAAATTTTATATATTTTTTGTTTACTGTCTTGTTTAATCAGAAAATGATAATGATCAGGCATTAAACAATAAGCAAAAACACTTGAAGGTATTTTTCTCTGATGTGTGGAAAACTTATACAAGAAAAAGTCATAATCTTCATCCTCATAAAAAAGATCAAAATTATCAATTGCATGATTATAAATATGAAAGATAGACCCTTCTTCAAATATATCACTTGTACAACGCATATTTTCATCCCCATTTCTTGGCAAACTTACTAATAGTAATTGTTAAAATAAAGCATGTATAATGAAGTGTGATTTCGGACACATAATTAATTTTATGTTAAAAATATTGACTCAATTATTTTAACTTACACAATTATCAAAAGGAGTTTCTATGAAATATTATTATCAACGCTTACTTATTATTACAATCTTATTGTGCTCATTAGTACTTGCTCATGAAAGTATAAAAACCGAAGTGAGAGTCCTTGCAAAAACTACAAAAAGCTAGAATGGACAAAGACTGCCACGATATCCGTGGGGCAAACCTGAGATCACAATATTAAGAATATCAATTCCTCCCCATACAGATCTTGCATGGCATGAACATCCTGAGATCAATGCCGGTGTGATGATCTCTGGAGAATTAACGGTGATCACAGATAAACAAGATACACTACATTTACAAGCTGGTGATCCAATCGTTGAAGTTGTGAATACTTGGCATTTTGGCAAGAATGAAGGTGATGAACCTGTTGATATTATTGTGTTTTATGCTGGAATTAAAGGTAAAGTAGTTACGATTTTAGAAGACAAGAAATAAAATATACCAACTGACTCAATTTTCTTAACTTTTAAAATTACAACAAAGCCCTTTATTGAATTAGTTTTCTGCGAAAAGTTAAGAAAATTGAGTCAGTTGGTTAGCTTGTCGGATTAAGCCTTTGTTATCTTTTAATTATCTCCCTAAATTACCTCCATGGCTAAACACAAAGATCAATTCAAATGCACTGCCTGTGACGGACTAACCGCCAAATGGCAGGGACAATGTCCCCATTGCGGAGAGTGGAATACACTTGAAGCTCATGAAGAAGTTGTGAGATCT
>DAOVOB010000040.1 GCA_030629925.1 Fidelibacterota bacterium | reverse complement strand
GCCTTTAATATTATAGCACGATTTAGCCCTGAAAATTCCAAAAGAGTGATGCTAAGCACACATTGGGATACGCGCCCCATTTCCGATAAAGATTTTGTATATTATAACACACCTGTTCCTGGTGCGAATGATGGAGCAAGCGGAACGGCAGTGTTACTTGAATTGATGAAGCATATTGCAAATATTACTCCCACTATCGGTGTTGATGTGATTTTTTGGGATGCAGAAGATATGGGTATTGCGGGAAATGGGAAATATTTCTGTCAGGGTTCGGAATACTATGCAGAAAACCCCATATTACCACTAGCGAATAAAGGTATTCTTATTGATATGATCGGTGATCGCGATCTTGAAATTTTCATTGAAGCAAATAGTATGCGATACGCCCCGGAATTAGTTAATGAAGTGTGGGCTATAGCAAAGGAACTTGGTTATGGACAGATATTCCGGAAGCAAGTAGGGGACGAAATATATGATGATCATGTTCCACTTAACATAAAAGCAGGTATTCCCACTATTGATCTTATTGATTTTCATTATTACTACAAGGGCAAAAATATTTGGCACACTCCACGTGATCTGCCGGCCCACTGCTCACCGCAAAGTCTTAAGAGCGTTGGCGATGTGCTATATCTTTGGCTTTTACGTCAATAAGCATTGGCATTTAAGCCCAATAATTGTTACATTATTATAAACAAGGGAAACTATGACAAAAAGTTATCACATATGTAACAATATAAAAATTAAGAATTTGTCAATTGACTGGAATTCTTTATGCTGGAGAGACGCTCCGATTGCTGAGATCGATTTGTTTCATCCTAGCAGCAGTGATCACATGCCACAAACATTAGTAAAAATTCAATATAATGATCAGGGTATATATTTACTTTATAAAGTAAAAGATCGCTATGTGCGTTCAATTTATACCGATTATAATTCTAAAGTAAATGAAGATAGTTGTGTTGAATGGTTTATTCGACCCCCCAAAGCTGAGGGCTACTACAATTTTGAGCTGAATGCCGGCGGAACCCTGCATGTGAATTATATTGTTGATCCCGATCGGGATACTACAGGAAAGCGTAAAGATATTCGCCCTATTCCCGAACAGCATTCAAAACAGATCAAGATACTAAGCAGTTTACCTCGAGTTATTGAACCGGAAATCAAAAAAGAGATAACTTGGTTTCTAGCTCTCAATATTCCATTTTCATTTTTTGAACTTTATACACCAATTAAAAAGATAAATAGCTCAATCTGGCAGGGTAATTTATATAAATGTGGAGATAAGACCTCTCATCCTCACTGGGCTGCATGGAGTCCGGTCAAAAAATTAAACTTTCATCAACCTGAATATTTTGGAGAGTTTGTTTTTATGGAAAAGAATGCATGAGCGTATTATCATAAATATTTAATATGAGTTCTTTGTCAACAGTTAAAAATGGGTGAAGGAAAATGAGCTATGAAGAAGTTTGCTACCGGAGATATGCAAGGAACAGTACTTTTTATAGACATAAAAAATTTTCTTGGAATAAGTGGAATATTATGTCCTAAAGAAACATGTCAATTCATAATGCGGGTTATTGAACCCTTGTCTGATAGTATTCAAGATCACAGTGGCTATGTATGTCAAATACAAGGTGACGCAATTATGGCTGTATTTGGTCTTGAAGAATCAGATAATGATCATACTCATAATGCAATTAATTGTGCACTTGATATGCAAAAAATACTTGCTACTCTCAATCCGGTTAGAATTAATAATATTTGTATTCCCGTAGCAGCCCGTATCGGTATCTGTTCGGGGGATCTTTATGCTTGCTACATTCATATTGCAGGCAAGAAGGAATTTACCGTATTGGGTAAAACTGTAAACTTAGCATCACGCTACCAAAAGATAAATAAATATTATGGCACGAAAATCTTGATAGATGAATTGGTATTTGCTTATATTAAGAATGAAATTGTCACAAGGAAATTAGATAAGGTTGAAATTGAGGGTTGTGCTGAGCGCGTGCAAGTCTATGAAGTATTATTCTCGCGATTGACATGTGATACAGAAGAAGCACTTAAAAAAGTACATTATGAAAAAGGTTTGACATATTACCTCCAAGGTAACTGGGATGATGCGATAGAGTGCTTTTCAAGAGTGGCAGAAGATAAAGCGAGTTATCTTATGATCAAAAGATGTAAATACCATAAAGCACTTAAGCAATTTTCTTTGACAGACGACGAAAACCACAAATAGAGGTTTACATGGAATATATAATTTTCATTTCCGGCATTGTTCTCGGGGCTATTGCCGTTTATATTATTTTTCAATTTGTTCAAAGAAAAAATAAACGACAATTAGAACAACAGAAAACCGTAACACAAGAAACTCAGAATAACCTGGTTCGACTTGAGACTGAAAATCGCTTATTAAAAGAAAAATCAGTCGAAACGGAGAATATACAAAATTCGCTGAGTGAGAAATTTGAGAATCTAGCGAACAAAATATTTGATGAAAAAGATAGAAAGAGCACAGACAAAATAAAATTGGTGCTGGAACCAATTGAAAAGGATATTTATCAATTTCGGAAAAGAATTGAAGAACTGCATACAGGTACAAGCGATAGAATGACGACTTTGACCGCCAAAATTGAAGAACTTCAAAAATTGAATCAAGTAATCACAGAAGAGACAAGCAATTTAACAAGAGCTTTAAAAGGTGATGTTAAGAAACAGGGAAATTGGGGGGAGTTGATCCTGGAGCGCTTATTGGAAATGTCCGGTTTGCGAAAAGGGATGGAATATGAGACACAGGCTTCTTTCACTGAGGAAGAAGGCCGTAAACAACCCGATGTAATAATTAATCTTCCCGAGAATAAACATCTGGTCATTGACTCAAAAGTTTCTTTTGTAGATTATGAAAAATTTATCAAAGCAGAAGATGCTACTGAAATTCGCCAACACAGAAAAGCTTTGATTGCATCCATGAAACGTCATATTGACGGATTGAATGAAAAACATTATCAGAATTTGAAAGACATTAATTCTCCCGATTATGTTTTTATGTTCATTCCCATTGAAGGTGCCTTTGCGACCGTGATGGAAGAAGATATGTCCTTGTATCAATATGCGATCAAAAAGAATGTTATTATGATAGGGCCATCGTCATTGTTGGCATCGCTCAGAACAGTATCATTCATTTGGCAGCAAGAAAATCAAACAAAGAATGCCATGGAGATCGCGACTGAAAGCGGGAAAATGTTAGATAAGTTTATTTCTTTTTACGAGGATTTTGAAAAGGTTGGTAAACAAATGCAAATCGCTCAAAAAACTTTTGAAGATGCGGAAAATAAACTTAAAACAGGTCGTGGAAATTTAATCGACAAAGCAAACAAGATTAAAGAAATGGGTGCTCGCTCGAGCAAACAATTACCCTCACCATCAAAATAAAAGTAAAAACTTGTTAACATTGTGGGATCTTGCGGGTCTTAATAGAGAGAAACAGGTTAGGACATGGTGAAAAAACGAGAATTCGAAAACTGGGTGACTGACTACCATGACCGTATCTACGCAACGATCTTTCACATTGTGGGCAACGAGGACGATGCACTGGACTGTACTCAGGATGTGTTCCTGAAAGCGTACAAGAAACGTTCTTCCTTTCGGGGTGATTCGTCACCATATACCTGGTTGCGTCGCATAGCGACCAATTACGCGTTGAATTTTGTTACACGAAATAAAACCTCCCATTGGAATGAATTCCATGAATATGAACATGCCGGGCAAGAAGATGAAAAAGAGATCAGAAAATTTCAAAGCAATTGGCTTGATCATCTCTCAAAAATGGAACGTCTCGTTGTTGAAAGCAGGATTTTTGAAAAACTATCTTTTAGAGAAGTCGCCGAAAAATTAAAGACAAGTGAAAACAGCGCAAAAGTCCTTTACCACAAAGCAATAAAAAAACTGCAACAGGTAGTAAAATGAAATGTGAACAAGTACAAGAGTTATTTCCCGAATTACAGGAACACCCGGAACACTATCCGGAAGCTCAAGAGCATCTGGCAAACTGTTCTTCCTGTAAAACACTTCTTCATATTTTTGAAGGGTTTTCGGATGATACTCCGATAACGATCGATCCTTTAAAACGGGATGAGAATTTTATTAACATCCAAAAGAAAATGCGTCGGCATGATAGAATTGTTATTTCGCGCCGCATCAGCAGTGTTGCTGCAGTCTTTTTTCTGGCGATTGTAACAATGTTTAACATAAATCAATCACCAAGTATTTCAATAGCCAATATAAGTGATGATGTTTTATATCTGCAGTCAGAAAGCAGTATGGTGCCGGTAGTGTCAATGGATCAGAATGCGATCATAGAATACCTGGTCGAGTATGAAAATATTGAATCGATAGGAAACCTTTTTTAGGTTTTATATAAGGAGCGTAATATGAAAAAGATATTTACAATTATTATTATCGCGATCATCACGATAAGTAGTGTAAGTGCACAGAATATGCAGGATAAACGCTACAGCGTTCCGGATAAGAAAAAACAATGTATCAGTGATCAACCGTATTATCAGTATATGGTGTTTCGTATGACCGAAATTCTTGAACTGACCCCGGAACAAGCCGAAAAACTATTTCCTCTGAATCGTCCATATCGAGATAATATCCATTCATTGCATATGCAAATGAATACTTTGAGTGATGAAGTGTTCCAAAAGGAAGAAATTACAAAAGCCGATTTGAAAAAGTATAAAAATGAAATAAATCGCTTAAAAACTGAAGAAGCAAAACTTGACGATGAATTTATTAATGATGTTGAAAAATTTCTGGAGCCGGAGCAAGTTGCAAAACTGATGTTTTTTGAGCCACGCTTCAGAAGAGAATTATCATCTGAATTGAAACATAGATATCAACAAACACCAGAGCAAAATAAGAAAAATTTCTGGAATAAAAGAAAATAAAAGGAGATAAACATGAAACGTACCCTTATCATCTCAATTACCCTTCTGCTAGCAGTCAGTGTTGCATTTGCAGGAATGGGTCGGATGAATAACCAAGCCGGATCGATGCAAAGAGGTCCGAACATGCAGGATTGTCAATTACTGACAGAAGAAGAACAAATTAAAGTTCACGATGCAAAATTTGATTTCGAAAAGAAAGCAATTCCGCTTCGGGCAGAGATTAGAATTCTGCGCATGGAAATGAATGAACTGATTTTCAACGGAAAATCAAGCAAGGAGATCAGTGGAAAACTCAGCAAACTGGATGACACCAGATCAGCGCTTGCTGCTGTAAAGTTGGCTCAACAAATTGAAGTCCGTAACATTGTTGGAGAAGACAACTACAGAAAAATGGGGATGTATAATAGATCCATGATGCAAGGTGGCAGAAAAGGATATTATCGACAGGGCGGCAACATGATGGGTGGCCGCGGTTATAACAATAACGGTCCTCATTGGAATACTCCAAGAAACGTAAAATAAATAAACCATCGATACAAAAAAAGCCCTGGAGATTAAACTTCAGGGCTTTTTATTTTATGTCTGATTTATTTATAGAATTGCTTTTGCCAGTTCTTTAGCTAATAGATTACATTGTTCGTAATCTGTTTTTCCTGCAGAATATTTTCATACAGAATGACAGGATAAAAAATTATAATGTCATCCCGGAAAAGTTGCCGGTGGCAAGTTTATCCGGGATCTGATTGATTGACCTATTAAGTAATTATGCTTTTGCGTGTAAGCATGCAGATTCCGGGTTCATCCTACGCCGAGGCTTCGGAATGACAGGCAGGCCCGGGATGACAGATCTATACTTTTCTGGGTTTTGTTGATTTTGTATTTAGACGGCACCTAGTTTTTTAGATCTACCAATGTTACACCCACGCCACCTTGGTCGGGCTGAGCAAATTTATATTGCTTTATTCGTTGATCACCGGAAAGAAAATCATGGATAACTTTTTGTAAAATTCCATTTCCGGTTCCGTGAAGGATCTCTAAAGAACTAATTTCATTTAATATGGCATTATCGATAAATTTATCGGTTTCGATAATTGCTTCTTCGGCCCGCTTCCCACGCAGATCTAAGTGGTATGACGATCCTGTAGAAGAATGTGAGACCATAGTAGAAATCCGCTGTTTGATCTTTTTTGCCGGTTCAAACCAATCTGCCTGTAAACGCAAACGAGATCCGTCAACATCAACCCATATCTTTTTTGTCTTTTGATTGACCTCAAGAATGGTCCCGTTTTGTCCCATTGTTGGAACGAAGACCTTTAATCCTTTATGCAAGTCTTTTATTTTTAGAGATGGGTTTGCTTGTTCCGGTTCGTTTATCTCTTTTTCTATAAGCGTCTCTTTTGCTTTACGGAAAACACTTTGTGCCTCACGAATAGAATTCTTGCTAGCCTGATGCTCTCTGATCTCCTTAATACTTGACTCAAGTTCTTTGCGAAGATTCGCGATCATGCTTTCTGCACGTTTGACAGCATCTTTTTCAGCACGTTTGAACTTATGGTCTATATCGCTTTTTTTATCGTTTATATAATCAAGTTTTTCTTTGTAATCTTTTTCACGTTTCTTGGTTTCTTTCAACTGAGTGTCATATCGACTGATCTTGCGTTGTAGATCTACAATGAGGCGTTCAAGCTTTTCACGTTGTTTGCCGACACGCTCTTTGGCATGTTTAATAACTTGTTCATCCAATTTATAGCGATTTGCAATTTCGATCGCATAAGATGAACCGGGAATTCCCAGGATGAATTCATAATCCGGAATAAGGTTTTTGTCATTGAATTTCATACTGCCATTTTCAAAATGAGGCGAATCAAATGCTAAAGTTTTCAATGAACCATGGTGAGTTGTAGCAATAATGGTGGTGCCGCGTTCACTTAGTACTTTCAATATACCCTCGGCTAATGCAGCCCCTTCATCAGGATCTGTTCCGGTTCCGAGTTCATCGATCAGGACCAGAGATTTATCTGTGGCTTCTTCAACAATGTTCTTTAAAGTGAGAATATGAGAAGAAAAAGTCGATAAGCCACCATCAATGGATTGACCGTCACCAATATCCACAAAAATCTTATCATACTCAGGGAAAGTGGATGAAGCTTTAGCCGGTAAGAGAAATCCCGCTTGATTCATAATGGAAAGAAGCCCAATGGTTTTTAGGGTAACCGTTTTACCCCCTGCGTTTGGGCCGGTAATAATGATTCCGCATTTGCCTTCAGGAAGGTGCATGTTCAAGGGAACGGGATCTGTTGAAAAATTCAATTCCAGATTTCGACCTTTGACAATCTGAAGTTTATCATTTTTGTCATCTGGTTTGTCCAAACTATATTCTAGAGCCAGTTTTCCATGAGCCTGGATCAGGTCAAATGTTTCCAAGGCCTCAATACAGAGTTCTATAGAGGGTAAATATTCGCGAATTTTATCAGAGGCTTGAAGCAAAATACGTCGTACTTCTATTCGCTCTTCTTGCTTTGCCTGATAGAGTTCATTGTTCATTTCAACAATGACCAGAGGCTCAACATAAACGGTTTGTCCGGTTTGTGATTGGTCGTGAATAATTCCGGGAGCTTTGGATTTTCGCGAAGCCCGAATAGGAATAACGTGCCGACCATTACGAAAGGCAACCACATCTTCTGAAGCAATGGATCCATCCATCCATTCCGAAGCTATGTGAGAAACCTTGATACGTATATTTTGATCGATCTTGTTTATTTTTTTTCTTAATCTGAAGAGTTCTGAGGAAGCGTTATCTGCGACCTGGCGTTCTGAATTGAATATTTTAAAGAGTTGTTGCTCAAGATCCTTAAGATCCGGATTATATATTCTTATCAGTTCCTTTAATTCGGAATATTTATCTTCCCTATGATGGAAATATGTAGAGACTTGTCGCGTGTGCTGCATGATCTCGGCCAGACCATAGAGCTCTTCTTCATGCAGTATAGTTCCGTTGACTTTCCCTTTTGATATAATTTTTTCTTGAGTCGGAAAGCCG
>DAOVOB010000107.1 GCA_030629925.1 Fidelibacterota bacterium | reverse complement strand
TGCTCTTAATCCTCGCGGCGAAATGTACACCACAGATAATATTCGGGCCCGTTTAAGTATGAGGGATTTTATGGATTCATTGCGCATGGGTGGTACCATAACCAGCGGAGCACCACCTCTGGATAAACATAATATCCAGAATTTTACCAATGCCTTGGATAAATTTCTCACTCAGGCGGAAAAACAAAAAGACCTCACACAAAGACGCTAAGTAGCACTAAGCCACTAAGAATATAAGAAAGATTATTAACCGAAAAGCTAAACAAGAACTCAATAATTGTTATCACAAAGTAAGCAAAGCTCACAATGAAATATTTACGCTAATTTTTAATATAATATGACAATTATAAGCATGTGGTTTTTGCTCACTTGAATTACCATTAAGCCCAAAAACATAATATGTCATCCCGGGTCCAGTCTACGCTCTTCGAGCTACGCCCGGCAAGCAAGCCCGGGATGACATGAAATTTTACTTTTATCATATAATTAATATTTTTCCGCCTGAGTGAGAAATTTATCCAAGGCATTGGTAAAATTCTGGATATTATGTTTATCCAGAGGTGGTGCTCCGCCGGTTATGGTACCACCCATGCGCAGTGAATCCATAAAATCCCTCATACTTAAACGGGCCCGAATATTATCTGTGGTGTACATTTCGCCGCGAGGATTAAGAGCAACGGCTCCTTTTCCAATCACATCCGATGCCATAGGAATATCAGCGGTAATTACCAAATCGGTTTTATCAAGCAATTCCACAATCTTTTCATCCGCTTCGTTAAACCCATTCCCAACCTGAATAAAACTGAACAGCTTCGATTCAGGTATGCGCATAAATTGGTTGGCAACAAGAATGACTTTCACTCCGCGACGTTGGCTGACTTTATAAATAACATTTTTTATAATATTTGGACAGGCATCCGCATCAACCCATATTTTCATATTGATCCTCCGATTAAGCGCTCAGCCGATAATGTTTTTTACGCGACCGACCTTGCCGTCGCTGAGTTGAACTTTTATTCCATGTGGATGTGTAGATGAATTTGTCAGGATACGTTTTACAATTCCCCATGTTAATTCATTGGAAGCCTGATGATGCTTTTGCACCACTTCTACTTCCAAACCGACCTTGATATTGCTGCGATATGTTCCGTCATGATTTATCATACAATTTTCTCTTGAACTTGATGTAACTGTTCCTGTTTGGGAAAAAGTTTTTCGTAATCAATAGTTCTGTTATAAATGTGATAAAATGTGTTTTGATTAAATTTGATATTTGGCATTTTCGTCCCCTGAATTTACCAATTACGATTTAATACTATTTATTGTTTTCGACCATTCGGCACCCTTCCTTCGTCAGGTCTACCCGAAAGGTCTATCTAAAAATCAATCCCCGTCGGTTGCTCTTTAACTCCATATCCATGGATATTACACTCTTCTTTGGGAGCGTAACGGACATTGAAGAGTTCGTATTCTGTGGGACAAAAAGGAGTGGGAATCAATTTGCTTTCTTTACATATCTTGAATTTTCGGACGGTAGGAGGTTGGACAAAATCCAAATATGGAAGTTCTAATTCATCATAAGTATTTTTCATAAATGTTGCCCATATTGGCAAGGCTGCTCTGGAGCCTGATTGCATATATCCCAATGGAATACGTGAATCATCCACCCCAACCCAGACACCGGTTGCCAAAATGGGAGAGAAACCTAAGAACCAGGCATCGGTGTAGTTATTTGTGGTTCCGGTTTTACCACCTATAGGTGCTCTGAATTTATAAACGTTGCGAATATTTTGACCTGTTCCGTAGCGAGCAACGGTTTTTAAGAGATCAACCATCAAATAATTAGTTTCGGCACTCAGTACTTCTCGTGTTTCACGTGGAGAATGGTATATTTCGCGTCCATTACGATCCAGAATGCGTTCAATGGCAAAAGGTCTATTCCATATACCCTTATTGGCAAAAACGGCGTAGGCGGAGACTATATCGCTTAGAATGACTTCGCCACTTCCCAGTGCTAAAGAAGGATAGGCAGGAAGATCGGTGGTGATCCCCATCTTACGGGCATAAGAGATCACAACTTCAGGTGTGGTCAATTGTGTTATAGCATTTGCAGCGATCAAGTTGACTGAATTTTTCAATCCTTCGCGCAGGGTCATCAATCCACCGGTACTGTTATCAAAATTCTTGGGTATCCATAAATTGCCGTCCGTTTGAGGAATAGCAGGAGGTTGATTCAATAATTGGGTTGCGGGAGAATATCCGTTATCAATGACCGAGGTATAAACAAAGGGTTTAAAAGTTGATCCGGGTTGACGTCTTGCTTGAACTGCGCGATTGAATTTGCTTTCCTCGAAATTACGCCCGCCGATCATGACGCGGATAGCACCATTATCGGGATCCATTGATAAGATACTGGCTTGTACCGTTTTAGGTTTTAATGGCAAAGCGGATAATAATGAATCCATGACAAGAGAGGTAGAATCTACAACAATGGTGTACCATGTTTCCTGATCAAAAGTAATGGAATCACGATAAAGTGAATCTAGAAGAAAGAAATTGTATAAAGCCGTGTCCTGATAGAGTGTATCATAAACAAAAGGCTCCCATCTGTTTTGAGAGAACAACAATCGTTCATCATCAGGCAAGAGAAAAGACATAAAGTGATAATAGTCAAGTGAATCATATCCCAAAACCGGAATAACATCACGTAATTCAGTTATGATGGGAGTTAGGACCAAATTGGAATCAGTAGCAATGAGTGAAATATCCGTTTTCAGTGTAAACGTATCAATAGGTGTCGTAAAATAATTGTACAGGATCGGTTTATCACTGCTTTCAGGCAATACCTCATTGGGTGTCATTGCAATGATCGTGTAATCTGAAAAATATTTTAAGGGAATGCGCTGATGCGGATAATACTGCTTATATATTTTAAGTAGAAATTCCGGACTCGTTAATAAACTTTTATCTAATATATCCTGTTGTATAAGTAATTGCTTGGTGATCGATTGTCTTGCAATATTCTGCATATCATGATTTAAAGTCGTAAATATCTGCAGGCCGTCCCGATAGTAATCAATACCCTGAGTTCGACAGAACTTTGCGACCTCAAGTCTGACATATTCGGTGAAATAAGGAGCAATACTCTTGTTCTCAATATAATTCACAGTTGTATTTGAAGATAAAGCATCCATAAATTGCTGTTGAGATATTTTGTTGTTTTTTACCATATTCCTCAAGACGATATTTCGTCTGCGGATAGCGCGATCATGGTAAAAACGGGGTGAAAATCTTGTCGGGGCAGGTAAAATACCGATAAGCATGGCAGATTCATCTAAGGTCAGATCCTGTACATTTTTAGAAAAATAGTAGTCTGTTGCAGCTTGAATTCCATAACATCCGTGACCCCAGAAGGATGAATTCAAATACATCTCAAGGATCTCTGTTTTGGAATAATTTCGCTCGATCAAAATCGCAACGATAAGCTCTTGTATTTTTCTCTTAATTGTTTCCTGACGGTTAAGATGCAGGGTTCTTGCCAATTGCTGGGTCAGTGTGGAAGCACCTCCCGATCCAAAGCCATGGACAATATTTGAATAAACGGCTGCAGTAAAACGTCTGATATCCATGCCCCAATGATTGTAGAATTTTTTATCTTCAGTGGAGAGGATAGCATTTTGGACATAATCCGGAATGGAATCAAGGGGTATAAGTGTTCTGTTTTTAATACCAAACTCGGTAAGGATCGCACCATCAGAGGAATAAACCGTCGAGACAATGTCTGGTTCAAAGCGTTCAAGTTCTTCCAGATCAGGGAGATCTCTGGAGAAATGATACAACATACCGAAACCTGCCAATCCGAAGAAGAGAAAGATCGCCAGCGTGATCCAGGTAGATTTTTTTATGGCACGTAACATCAGCACTAAATTTATCAATAATATTTATGGTTTCAAAATGCTAAAAGATATTTAAGCGTTAATGTTCCCGTTTATAATACCTCACACAAAGACACCAAGTACCACAAAGACACAAAGTTTTTATAACCACAAAAATTCACAAGTTCACAGTGAAGATTTTCTCAAAGAAACAAAGGCACTGCTTGTATAAAATATTATGTTGAAAAAGATAAATATCTCTTAGAAAGTATTTATTCTTTGTGAAATTCTTTAATAGTGGGCTTTGTGTGAGATCATTTCCCTTTTAAAATTGATTGTTCCATGATAAAAAAAAGTGTAAATTTGCAGGTTTGTAAACTTGGAGGTATTATGCATCAAATCGCGATCTACCCCGGAACATTTGATCCGATCACAAATGGACATTTGGACATCATAAAACGAGCCGCCAGGATCTTTGATTCGGTGATCGTTGCCGTTGCCATAAATACGAGCAAAACTCCCTTATTCTCCACGAAAGAACGTGAGGAATTAATACGCGAGGCCGTAAAAAACATCTCCGGTGTTGAAGTAGAAAGTTTTAGTGGTTTGATCGTTAATTATTGTCATCAACGCGGTGCATCTGCCCTCATTCGAGGATTGCGCGCCGTATCGGATTTCGAATACGAATTCCAGATGGCTTTATTAAATAGAAAGATCGGTAAAGATGTTGAATCCGTATTCCTCATGCCGAAAGAAAAATATACATACTTAAGCTCTTCCATGATCAAAGAGATCGCTGAATTTGGCGGTGACGTTACATCATTTGTGCCGGATCATGTAAGAATTGAACTCATAAAGAAATTTGATATTAAGGAGAAAGAATGACCCCTCTTGAACGCCTGAGAGTACGTGCTATTGAAGAAACTGATGTTCATGTTGTACTGCCGGAAGGAAAAGACCCACGGATCGCTGCTGCAGCTGTTATAATCGCTAAAGAAAATATTGCCCGAGTTACTATTTTGGGTTCAGAAGAAGAATTATTGTCAGCCGCAAGTGAAGCCGGTGTGTTCTTAGATGGGGTTGAACAGGTCGATCCTGAACAGGATCCTGATTTTGAAGCATACCTTACAGAATATGTTGAATTACGCAAGAAAAAGGGAATGACTCCCGAACGCGCCCGCGAGATCATGAATGATCCTACTTATTTTGGCGCAATGATGTTGCGAATGGAAAGAGCCGATATCTGTATTAGTGGCGCATTGAATCCGACGGCGCACGTTCTGCGTGCCGGTTTACAGATCGTCAAGACCGCTCCCGGCGTTACGGTGATGTCCTCCGATATGCTCATGTTCTCACCGGACCATCGTCCGCCGCT
>DAOVOB010000120.1 GCA_030629925.1 Fidelibacterota bacterium | reverse complement strand
AGCTAACGGAGAAGGAGATAGATTTTGGGGTTAAAACCCCGATTTATTTTGGATTAACAATCCCCGGGTTGAAATCCGGGGCTAATCATATTTCCCGGCAAAATATTTCCTCTCAACCCTCAACCCTTCAACCCTTCAACCCTTCAACCCTTCAACCCTTCAACTTCTTTAAACACATCGTTTCTTATACAAATAAATAAACACGCCAACAATGATCGCGCTGCCAAGCAAGCTTAATGGATCCATGCTTTCGCCAAGAAAAAAGATACCGATGAGAGCGGTAAAAAGAACATGAAGATATTTATAGGGGGCGATATCCGATGCGCGAGAATAGCGGTAAGATTCCGTCATAAGCATTTGTCCTGTACCCGCAAAAACTCCGATCCCGAGTAAATAAAACCACTGAATTGGAGTAGGCATGACAAAACTTACAATTGCTCCCGGTAATGTGAGGACAAGTGAGATCAATGAAAAATAGAAGACGATCGTAGCGGGTGCTTCACCGCGAACATTTAAAAGACGAATGATGGCATATGCGAATCCGGCGAAGACAGCGGAGCCCAATCCAAACACTGCGGGTAAAACAACGATGTCAAATTGGGGTTTTATAATAAGCATGGAAGCTAAAAACGCAACAATAATTCCAATAATCTGATAACGATTGAGCTTCTCTTTAAGAAATAGTGCTGCGAAAAGAATAACAAAGAAAGGTGACAATTTATTCAACATTGTACCATCACTAAGGTTCATATTGGAGATGCAATAGAAGTATAACATGACGCCGCACAAGCCACCTATACCTCTTAATATTAGGAACTTACGATTTTTTGGCTGCCCCCAAAAAGACTCCCCGTTTTTGGCAATAATAACGATCGCAATGATAAGTGAAATTAAATTTCTAAAGAGGACTTTTTCGAAGAGAGGGAGGTCGCCGGCTAGACGTACCATAAGGGACATTAGAGCAAATGACAGTGAAGAAATTGCCATTAAAATTATTGATTTTTTGTATCCATTTTCCATCAGAAAATTTATAATAAAAACATCAATTTTCATATCAAAATCTTGACTACGATTGATAATTTCTTTACATTAATCGGCTATTATAAAAATTGTTTTTAGGAGTAAAGTCGTATCGTATCAAATTATTCGACATTTTTCAAGCAAGTCCAAAAAACACCGGAAGATGTGTTTATTTATTCAGGCGAAAAAGCTCTGACTTATAAAGAAGTTTTTGAATCTTCTTTGAAGCTTGCCAGCCATTTTCATCAACAGGGGATTACAAGAGATTCTCGTGTTGTTGTTATGCTGCCAAATATTCCTGAAATGATCTATACATGGTTGGCCCTTTCCCGCTTGGAAGCCATGATGATCCCCGTCAATGTAAATTACAAATCTTTGGCATTGAGATATATTATTGATGACAGTTCTGCCGTGTCTGTGATCTATCATGCAAACAATGAAGAAGATGTTCTAAATGCAGCTGATATTCTCACTTCTTTAGATGTCTTTATTGGTTTGGGTGAATGTAAAAATGAGGGAAGCATAGATTTCATGGAATATATGGATAAGCCCTTATTTGGTGGACCATATAATCCCGAAGGTGATGATACAAATGTGATGTTTTACAGTGGTGCCGCAACCGGTCCCGCCAAATACGCAAAATACTCAAATTATCAGATATGTAGAAACACCAATGACTACCTTTCTGCTGTTATGCTAAAACCGAAAGATGTGCTGTTCTCGCAATTTCCCTTAGCACATTATATTGGGTATGTTGCTGTCATGAATGCAGTCGTCAATGCTGGTGCTTCAATTGCAATTTGCAATACAGATGATGAAGATGAGCTAAAGAAAACATTTGACACCTCAAAAGCGAACTACATGGTTGCGGAACCTGCCTATATTGCTTATCTAAATGAGAAGAATGATAAAACGTTTTTACCTGAATCTCTACAATATACCATTACCGGTGGTGGACGACTCAAAAAAGAAATTCATGAAGCCTTTATGAGTATTTATAAGATGCCGGTTTTTAAGATCTATGGAATGGTGGAGGCTGGGCCAATACTTACCGTTAACACGAATCCGGATAAACCCTCTTCTATCGGAACAACCTTAAGCAATGTTTCAATTGCATTGAAAAAGGGCGATAAGATGTTAACTGAAGAAGTTATCGGTGAAATATCCGTAGTCTCCAGTATATTGACTGAGGATCTTCATAAATTGCTTAGCGATCAATTTCATGATGGTTGGTACCATACGGGAGATCTTGGTCGTTTAGATATGGATGGTTATCTATATTTTGTGGATCGTAAATCTTACGTGATCAATGTCCGAGGTTTTGATGTTTATCCTGAACAAGTAGAGACAGTCTTGATGAAACATCCTATGATCCAGGATGTCGTTGTGAAGGGAACATCCAAGGACAGCTATTCTGAAAGTATTCAGGCTTATATCATTCAGGAAGATGGGAAACGTTCAACAGATGATGAACTGATTACATTTTTAGAGAAGAAATTACCCCGGTATCAAATACCGGAAAAATTTATATATGTCAACCACTTTCCAAAATCTCCTACGGGGAAAGTAGTACGACAAGCTTTGAAATAAAATAAAACCCATTATGGAGGAAATATAATGGCAACTTTGACCAAAGATATTCGCAATATCGCACTGGTTGGTCATTCAGCAACAGGAAAAACCTTATTGGCCGACGCCTTCCTGCTGAATGCGGGGACGATCAACCGACTTGGATCAGTCCAAGAAGGTACTACCACTTCAGATTATTCTCAAGAAGAGATAGATCGTCAGATATCACTTCGTGCATCATTAATGCACGTAGATCAAAATGGTGTTAAACTGAATTTATTAGATACGCCGGGATACATTGATTTTTCCGGTGAATTAATCGCAGTCAGTCACGTTGTTGATGCAGCTGTACTTACTGTTGATGCTACATCAAATGGTATTGAAGTTGGTACCGAACTGGCTTGGGAAGCACTTGAAAATAATAATGTATCACCTTTCTTTGCAGTTTCTATGTTGGATAAAGAACATACGCATTTCGACGAAATAATTTCAACCTTACAAAATCGCTTTGGTGATCATGTTTTTCCGATCCAGTTCCCGATCAATGAAGGCCCTGCTTTACATTCTCTTGTTGATATTCTAAAGAAAAAAGTATTGAACTTTGATGCTTCAGGTGCATATACAGAAGAAGATATTCCGACTGAACATCAAGCACGTGTTGATGAACTATCTGAAAAACTTGTTGAGCTTGTAGCTGAATCTGATGATGTTTTGCTTGAAAAATATTTTGAAGAAGGTGATTTGAGTGAAGAAGAGCTTGCCAAAGGTCTAAAAGACGGTATAGCTTCTCGTACTTTGTATCCTTTGGTATGTGTTTCCACGATGAAAAATGTTGGTATTTCACGCTTGGCTGAGATCTTAGCAGATTTGGCACCCGCACCGGCAAGCGAAGTAAAAGCGCTGAATGCAGGTACGACAGATGAAGTTATTCGCAAGGTCGATGCTTCTGAGCCTACCAGCCTTTTCATATACAAAAGCGTTTATGAACAGCATATTGGTGAAACGACCTTTTTTAAAGTCATGTCCGGTACATTAAAACCGGGTCAGGATCTGAAAAATGTTCAAACCAATGCTACGGAACGTTTTGGTTCAGTATTTACAATGAACGGTAAGAACCGTGTAGAACTTGATGAATTACAGGCCGGTGATATTGGTACTGCAGTAAAGCTAAAAGATACACATACTTGTAACTCACTTTGTGATTCAAAATCTATGGTAGAATATGATGCAATCAAATTTCCCAATCCTATTATCCGCGTAGCTGTCGAAGCTTCCGCGAAAGGTGATGATGAAAAGATCGGTGTGGGCCTTACACAGGTAAGAGCTGAAGATCCCAGTTTTTATTATGAAGTTGATCCCGAGTTGAAACAAACTATTGTTTCAGGTCAGGGTGAAACTCACCTTGATGTATGTTTGAAAAAGATCGAAGATCGTTACCATATTGAGATCCTTCAAATCGAACCGAAAATACCGTATCGTGAAACGATCCGTAAGACAGCTAAAGGCCATTATCGCCATAAAAAACAATCCGGTGGTGCAGGTCAGTTCGGTGAAGTTTATCTTCGCATTGAACCTAAACCCCGCGGCGAGGGTATCGAATTTAAAAGTGAATTGGTCGGCATGAATGTGGATCGTTCCTTCATTCCTTCAGTAGAAAAAGGTGTTAATCAGGCAACGGTTGAAGGTCCTCTTACCAGCTCAAAGGTCATCGACATTAAGATCGCTTTCTATGATGGTAAACAACATCCCGTCGATTCAAAAGATATTGCTTTTCAAATCGCCGGACGTGGTGCATTCCGTGAAGCTTTTGCGGCTGCTGATCCTATCTTGCTCGAGCCTATCTATGAGATCGAGATCAAGATCCCTGAAGATTACATGGGTGATGTCATGGGTGATGTTTCTTCACGTCGCGGAAAAGTACTTGGTATGGACTCAGATGGTCATAATCAGATGATCAAAGCCTCTGTTCCTTTAGCAAATTTGTACAAATATGCCAACACTCTGCGTTCAATATCACAGGGTCGCGGTCAGTATCGCCGGAAATTCTCACATTACGAATACGTTCCGAAAGAAATTCAAGACAAGGTCGTAGCTGAACATCAGAAAGAGAAAGAAGAAGCACATAGCTAAATATCAATTAAATGATATATTAAACAGGCTCCTTTTGGAGCCTGTTTT
>DAOVOB010000247.1 GCA_030629925.1 Fidelibacterota bacterium | reverse complement strand
TATTTTCCGCTTCATCATAAATAATTGCTGCTTTACTGTCGATCACCGCAGGAGTCACTTCATTTTCACGATCTGCAGGAAGCGCATGCATGTATTTTACATCTTTTTTGGCAAGACCCATGCGACGCTCGTCACAGATCCAGCTTTTATACTTTTCAAGATTGGCTTTCATCTCTTTTTGACAAACCGCTTCGTTCGCATTATATTCATCAAAAGTATAATTTCCAAATCCGCCCCAGTTTTTCGGAATAACGATATCGGCATCTTCAAAACCGGCATCCATGTCATCGACAAAATTCAATTTTCCACCAGCTTCTTTTGCATTGTTCTCTGCAACCGAGACCAGATCTTTATATAAGGGGAATTCCTTTGGTGTGGCGACAGTAACATCCATGCCATAACGCGGGAAAAGTAAAATTTGTGAAAGTGGAACTGAAAGAGGCTTCGCATGTGATGTGGCATATGCCCAGGAAATAGCGATCTTGATATCTTTAAGATCTTTGCCGAAATATTCCTGTATGGTCATTAGGTCAGCGAGACCCTGCATGGGATGATACAAATCATCCTGAAGTGACATCACGGGAATAGATGAATTTTCCGCCAGCTCATTCAGGTACTTATTTCCAATACCATAAAAACAATTACGACATGCAATACCATGTCCCATTCTTGACAAGACCATCGCCGTATCTTTTGCTGATTCACCGTGAGATAATTGCATTTTGTCCGGAGTCAGATCATGAGCATGTCCACCCAACTGGGTCATTCCGGCTTCCATGGAATTCCGGGTTCTTGTTGATTGCTCAAAGAACATCATAAAGAGTGTCTTGTCGCGCAACATGCGATGAGGCTGCTCTTTGTAAAACTTATTCTTTAACTTTCCGGCAAGATCCAACGTATGATCGATCTCTTCTTTGCTCCAATCCTGGAGTGTGATAAAATGCTTACCTTTAAAATCTTTGTTCTTCATCAAATTTCCTTTTATCTACAATATTATTTTTCTTCCAAAACATACGGCAAGGCAGCATAAAATGCTGATGCCTTTTCCAGGTGTTCCATAGGAACCTTCTCATTGGGTGCATGGGCATAGATCTCGTTACCCGGTCCAAAGCCTATACATGGGATCTTATGCTTTCCACAAATTGCTACGCCATTGGTTGAAAAGGTCCATTTATCGATACGGGCATCTTCATCAAACAATGCTATATGTGCTTTTACACCGGCTTGAACCAAGGGATGGTCTTCCGGGATCTTCCATGTTGGAAAATATTTTTCCTGTTTGAATATTTTTCCTGTATAACTTACGCGTGCATAAATAGGAACGCTGACCTCACTGTCATCACTCAAAATATTTTCAACTTCTGCTACAGCCGATTCTTTGGTTTCGCCCCATGTCAATCTTCGATCGATATGCATAAATGCTTTATCAGGAATGGCGCAGAGTGATGGTGTTTCTGTTGTTAAAACAGTCGGGGCAATACTACCTTTACCAAGGAATTCATCATCCTTCAATTCTTCATGTAATTTCTGAATAGCAAGTGCCGTCTTGGCACCGGAATAGATGACATTCTTGCCACGCTCGGGTGCCGAGCCGTGTGCGGACAATCCTTTGATGTGGACTTCCATTTCCATACGACCGCGGTGACCGCGATACAATCCAAGATTGGTGGGTTCGGTAATAACGGCAAAATCGGGGATCAGCTTTTCTTCTTCAATGAGGTACAGCCAACACATACCGTCGCAATCCTCTTCCATGACGGTAAAAGTAAAATAGATGGAATAATCACCATCGTAATCTAATTCGCTTAAAATACGAGCAGCGGTCACCATGGAGGCGGCACCGCCCTCTTGGTCGACGGTTCCACGACCGTGAACATATCCATCTTTAATTAATCCGGAGAAAGGTGGTATGTCCCATTGTGATTCATCGCCTGTATCAACGGTATCGATATGCGCATCAAAGGCTAATATTTTTGAACCATTTCCAACACGCGCAATTAAGTTTCCGAGTCCATCAATACGGACATCCTTTACACCCGCTGCTTCAAGTTGCTCTTTAATTTTTAGTACGACTTTTTCTTCCCCGGCACTAAGTGACGGGATCTTCACCATCTCTGACAGGCATTCCGCCGAATACTGGCGGTATTGATTTGCCATGTCTCTAATTTGTTTGATTTTTTCCAATCTTTGCCTCAACGATCTATTTTACTTTGTGACACTTTCAATGGCATCTTTAATTACGCTCATATCAACTGCGCGATGTAAAGAGATGTCACTAATCCAATTCTTTTTTAATTCTACGCCCTGAACTTTAAAGTTCTTATCCAACTCGATCACATAATTTTCTGTAGAAAATACCAGCTTGTCATTTTTTATATCAAGCCTGTAAAGTTCTTCGCCCTCTTTATACAGTATATGGTCGCCTTTGTCCCAATAGCCTTTTTCCAATGAATTAAAACTTTCTTTGCAAAGGGCGATATTCGGCTTATCCGCAAAAGGACGTCCGCTGGTGGGGCAGAAGCTTGTGCAGTTTCCGCATTCATTACAATAATCTGCAATATTCAATATCTGATAAGCTTGTTCGATAACGAAATTTTTATCCTCAGCCAAAATATACTGGCCATTATTTACTAACAGCTTTT
>DAOVOB010000011.1 GCA_030629925.1 Fidelibacterota bacterium | reverse complement strand
AAGTTCTGTAAAAGTATAAGGAAGTTGAGCAAACACTACCGAACAATACAAGAACAAGTAATAATATTTTAACTTTTTCATTTAAGTAAAACCATCTTCTTACTTTCAACAAACTCCCCTGCCACCATGCTATAAATATACACTCCGCTGGGTACCGGATTACCTGCTTGGTCTTTGCCATTCCATGTGATCTCGTAGGTACCGGCTTGTTGGTTTTGATAAAACCATTGCTTTATTAAGCGACCGGCAATATTATAAATGGCTAACTTTACATGAGTATCTTCTGGAATTGCATAACCTATGTTTGTCATTGGATTGAAGGGGTTGGGGTAGTTTTGTAATAAAAAATAACTTGTTGGATTTGTACCAATGTTAATAGTTAAATAATTTTCACTCCAAATCAAATATGGATAACCATTGTTGATCTCGCCATAAGTATCAATACCCCAAATTTCAGTGAAATCCCAACTGCTATCTGAATATGTTGTAAGAGATTTCATCTCTTCTGTTGTTTTACCTGTGCCACCAGCTGATGTTGTTTGTCCTGATGTCTCGACATCCCAATAACAATTTTGAGCTTGTAGGTTAAAATCATTCTCATATATTAAACCTCCGGCAGTTCCAGTAACTAACCCATAACTAAAACAATTATCTATACTTTCACCATATGAGTAAATCGAACCAACTATTCCACCAGCATATTTATAACTAATATGTCCAGCATTATAGCAATTCATAATAATTGTGTTGCTTATTATACCGGCAATACCCCCAACAAATCCAGTGCCATAAATTTTGCCAGTATTTATACAACCTTTTATAGTCCCACCTGTAACATCCATCTCTCCGCAGGTACCCGCAATTCCTCCAGCCTTCCCTCCTCCAGAAACATTAGCATTATTAATACAATTAAAGATCCTTGAAAAATTTACTCCAACCAAACCCCCAAGATGAGTTCGTGCAGTTACACTTCCATTTGAAATACAATTTCTCATTAAATTATTAAAACTGTGATAACCCACTATTCCTCCAACATATGCATCTCCATTTACTTCAGAAGAGGAAGTACAATTGCTTATAATAGTACTCGTCGAACCACCAATAAGTCCTCCAATATTTAAGCCACCACCACCTGAAGATAAATATCCAATAATATTACCACTGATATAACAATTATCAATTATAGATTTTCGACTATAGCCCACTAATCCACCAACATAGGTAGATCCGCCAACATTTAAATTCCTTAAAATAATATTTTCTATTGTAGCTTTATATATCCCACAGAATAAGCCCACCGAGTACACTCCTGTACGATTTATATATAAATTATTAATTAAATATTCTTGCCCGTTATAAGTACCTGTAAAATATACAAATGAGATACCGTAAGCAATCGGCAACCACCCTTGACCGTCAAACCATGTATTCGTTACATACGCATCAATATCAGCCGTTTGAATATAATGTTCATCCCAATTACTGGAATCTACAGCTATCCAATATAGATTTTCCAGGGAAGCAATTTGATAGGGATTGGATTCAGAACCGTCTCCGGCTGAAGGCGGTGTTGCTGTTTGCGCACAAAGGCAAGTTATGAGTAAACATACAATGATAATTTTTCTGATCATTTTCATTTTCCTTTAACCGCCCTGTGTAATGTGCAAATGTACATAGAATAATAGGATTATATTTTATCAATAGCAAGGAGAGAACTTTGAATCGTGACAACACAGAGATCCTCCTTGAACTCAGAACACCGAACATTCGAACATTCGAACATTCGAACATTCGAAGTTAATTGTCAATTGTCCTTTTTCAATTGTCAATTATTCTTCTCCCCCTCCAGCTTTTTCTTCCTGAAAAAGCAAAGAGTTCACCATGTGAACTCTTTTGCGGGACTGACGAGAGTCGAACTCGCAACTTCCGGCGTGACAGGCCGGTGCTCTAACCAGTTGAACTACAGCCCCAGTTAATAAGCCCGTTATTATACGGCGATAAGCATAATTAGTCAATATATTTTATTCACTTTTTGCATTTTTTACATTTTTTACTCTATTTAGATATTTTGATGTCAAATGGGACTGATCCTACTTCGTTAGGCTTCGCCTTAACTACGCAGGACAGACGAGAGTTCCCGACCTATGTCGGAACAACTTCCGGCGTGGCATTATTTCCTATTTATTAACCACTCAATATACTTTCTGGATTTCTTTTTCTTTATCGCTCGTTCTCGTGCCATAGCTTCTGTTTTTAATTTATATCCCTCATAATATACCATCTCCCAAGGCACTCCAGATTTAGTTGATTTGCTATTTTCACTATTATGTTTTTCCAAACGCAAACCTAAATCTGCGGTATAACCAACATAATATCGATCTTTACTTTCTGAGTATATGATATAAGTATAATACATTTCGTCCCTTTCTAGTCCTCTAATTTAAAATAACCTAATGATTATTAATTGAAAAGAATTCATTTTAAAAGCTCTTAATCGCGGGACAGGCGAGAGTTCCCGGTCTATGTCGGGACAACTTCCGGCATTATATGCCTATGCTCTATTTAACTGAACAACTATCCCAAAAATAAGCACTTTATTAATCACTTATAAGCATAATTAGTCAATATATTTTATTCACTTTTTGCATTTTTTTATCTTTGTGAAAATATCTTGTGGCTTGGGACGGTCGCGACCGTCCCTTACAATACCGAAAACAAATTGTAGGAGGGTCTTGCACTTTATGTTTTTAGACACACAATTAGCACCTCACGTCGTCTCACGCCTGCCCTCCGTAGCTTCAGCGAGGGGGGGGGTCTTACCTTTCACGTACGCGTTACGCGTTACGAGTCACGCTTCACGATCTTATTTTTCCTTTGTTTTTCTATACTCTTATCGTATTCTTATATGATACACACACAGGAGGAGCCTAATGAACTACCAATTAGATTATCTTAAAACGATGCCTGAAGTTTTTGCCGATGCTCTACTCGGAGGAACTGACCGAAAACTATTAAATGTAAAACGAAATAATAAGTGGGTAAGCTTTACTTACCAAGATGTTAATGACACTATCCCACGGATCGGATTTGGTTTTTATGCCCTTGGCTTAAAACAAAATGACTGTGTTGGGCTTCTATCGGAAAACCGACCGGAATGGAATATGACCGATTGGGCTTGTGCTCATTTCAATTTCACATCGGTCCCTGTCTATCATACCTGTATTCCCAAACAGATCGAGTTCATTCTCAATCATGCCGAAATAAAGGTCTTAATCGTCAGTTCTAAAGAACAGGCAGATAAGGTTATTGCGATAAAAAGTGCCTTAAAGACATTGAAATATATGATTATCCTGAATGATGAAAAATTTGATGATAAGTGGATCATTTCCTGGGAAGATTTTTTAAAGAAAGGCGATGTTGCCAAGGAAGAATCGAAAATCTCTATGCAAGAAATTGCAGCCCAAGTCAAACCCGAAGATCTTTACAGTATCATTTATACTTCCGGAACATCGGGAGACCCCAAAGGTGTTATGATCTCACAATTCAATATGGCTTCGAATGTACAGCAATCGCAAGCAGCTCTTGGATTTAAAAAAGATAAAAAATGGCTATCTTTTTTACCTCTTAGTCATAGTTTTGAACGAGTAACATCATCATTCAGCACCTGGATCGGTGCAGAAATATATTTTGCAGAGAGCATTGCCAAAGTTGCCGAAAACCTCAAAGAGGTACAGCCGCAATATATGACCACGGCTCCCCGTCTTCTTGAAAAAGTTTATGCAGCCATTCAGGAGCAAGTCGCAGTCGGTTCACCCATTAAACAAAATATCTTCCGTTGGGCACAGAATGTTGGTCATGATGTGGTTTCAAAATATCTTTCATTCAACAAGAAACCTAAAGGCTTAATTGCCGGCCGCTATGCCTTGGCAAAAAAACTGGTATTCAATAAGATCGGTAATATTTTCGGCGGCGAATTTATTCAATGTGTCAGTGGTGGTGCTCCCTTATCGGAAGAAGTCGGTGAATTTATCATGGCAGCCGGTATCAGTATCATTGAAGGTTACGGACTGACTGAAATGAGTCCCGTAACCCATGTTAATACAGTTGATCATATTAAATGGGGCACGGTAGGTAAGGCACTTCCCGATGTTATCACTAAGATCGCTGAAGATGGTGAGATCCTGCTAAACGGACCGAACCGCATGAAACAATATTTTAATAATCCCGAAGAAACAGCGGAAGCCATCGATAAAGACGGTTGGTTCCATACCGGTGATATCGGGTTTGTAGATGAAGAGGGTTTCTTAAAAATAACTGATCGAAAGAAAAACATTATCGTAACCGCCGGTGGTAAAAACATTGCACCCGCAGCGGTTGAACGCGAGATCTGTTCCTCTAAATTTATTGATCAGGCTGTCATCGTCGGTGACCGTAGAAAGTATCTTGTAGCTATTCTTGTCCCGACATCGGATATCTTTGCAAAATGGGGTAAACTGCAAGATCCTCCAATTGAATTAGCCACATATGAAGATGTTTCTAAGTCTAAAGCCGTTGAAAAACTGATCACTGAAGAACTTGAAGCCCATCAGCAAGATCTGGCACGATACGAGCAGATCAAGTATTTCTTTATTGCGCCGCAGCCCTTTGCCATTGAAACCGGTGAACTGACGGCCAGCATGAAGATCAAACGGAAACATATTATTGAAAAATACAGTAAAGAGATCGAAAAACTTTACAATAACTAAATAGCCCAATACACAGGAGTCTATTATCAGCTATTCATTGAATTACATCAAAACCATGCCCGAAATTTATTCGGATGCATTGGCCAAAAGACCGGACTTAAAACTTTATAATTATAAAGTCGGTGACGAATGGAAAAGCCATACTTATCAGGAAGTTTATGATATGCTTCCCGATCTTGGTTTTGGTTTGCAGTCACTGGGTATTAAAGAGCAAGACAAAGTCGGGATCTTATCGGAAAATCGCCCGGAATGGTGCTTTTTTGATTGGACTTGTTCACATTTTAATTTTGTTTCAGTCCCGGTATATCAAACATCTATTCCAAAGCAGATCGAGTATATTCTCAATCATGCTGAATGTAAGGTAGTGGTCGTCAGCAATGAGGAACAGCTTAAAAAACTGATCCCATTGAAATCAAAGATCAAATCCCTGAAATATGCTATTCTTCTGGAAAAGGTTAAACATAATGAAGATTGGGTAATTTCTATAGAGGATCTTATAAAGGCCGGAAAAGAAACTCGAAAAGCTTCTGAAGTAAGCATGGAAGACATAAGTGCTAAGGTAAAACCTGATGATCTATGGAGTATTATCTATACTTCGGGAACATCCGGCGATCCCAAGGGCGTGCTTTTGACGCAATTTAATGTTGCCGCAAATGTCCAGCAGACCCAAGAGCATGAAAAGTTTAAAAGCAATAAGCGTTGGCTTTCATTTTTACCTTTAAGTCATACCTTTGAGCGCGTTACATCTCTCTTCAGTTTTTGGATCGGTGCAGAGATCTATTTTGCAGAAAGCATTGCAAAAGTACCGGATAACCTAAAGGAAGTAAAACCTCATTTTATGACCACCGTTCCACGTCTCCTGGAAAAAATATATTCCACGGTGATAGAACAAGTGCTTGCCGGACCCAAGGTAAAGCAAGAGATCTTCAATTGGGCACAGCATGTTGGGCATAAAACCGCAGTCAAATATCTAAAGGATAATAAAACTCCTTTGGGCCCCTTAGGTTTTAAATATTCATTGGCTAAAAAACTGGTATTCAGTAAAATTGCTGCTGTATTTGGTGGTGAGTTCAGCCGCTGTGTCAGCGGTGGTGCACCCCTAGCCCCAGAGGTCGGAGAATTCTTTCTTATGGCCGGGATACGTGTTTTGGAGGGCTACGGTCTAACTGAAATGAGTCCGGTTACCCATGCAAACATAAATGATCATTTAGTATTTGGTACTGTTGGCAAAGCTCTTCCCGATGTTCAGACCAGGATCGCAGCCGATGGTGAGATCCTGTTAAAGGGTCCTAACATGATGAGAGGTTATTACAAAAGCCCGGTTGAAACAGCTGAAGCCATAGATAAAGATGGCTGGTTCCATACAGGTGATATCGGATTTATTGATGAAGATGGCAATCTAAAGATCACGGACCGTAAAAAAAATCTTATTGTCACTTCCGGTGGTAAAAATATTGCACCTGCAGGTGTTGAACGAGAACTCTGTTCTTCAAATTTTATTGAACAAGCAGTTGTCATAGGTGATCGTCAAAAATTTCTGGTAGCCATCTTGGTACCATCTTTTGAGATCATTGCAAAATGGGGTAAAAAGCAAAATCCTCCCCTTGAATTTTCTACTTATGAAGACGTAGCTACTTCCAAGGATGTTGACAAACTGATCAAAGATGAACTGGCAGCTGCACAGGGCGATCTTGCTGGCTATGAACAAATAAAATATTTCTTCATTGCGCCTCAGCCCTTCACTATCGAAACAGGTGAGCTGACAGCAAGCATGAAGATCAAACGAAATGAGATCATCAACAAATATGATCTTGAAATCGAAGAACTCTATAATAATTAATAAATTCCAATACACAGGAGGAATTATGAAACTGAGTTTAAACTATCTGGAAACCATCCCCGATATGCTCGCATATTCATGCGAAAAATATGGAGATCTGGTCCGTTTCGGAGAAAAAAAGAACGGTGAATGGAAAACCTATACTTTTTTAGAGATCCGGGATATCGTTGAAAAGATCACACTGGGACTAAATGCTTTGGGGTTAAAGTATGGCGAACGTTTCGCGATCCAATCTGAAAATTGTAAAGAATGGACTATGATGGATCTTGCCTGTGCGCACCTTGGGGTGGTGAGTGTAGCAGTCTATCCTACTCTACCGGCAAATCAAATACAGTATGTTCTTGAGAATTCCGGAGCAGTTGGTGCCTTTGTTTCAGATAAAGTACAACTTGAAAAGTTGAAAGAAATAAAAGGTAAGCTGCCTGAGTTCAAAGATGTTATTTGCCTTGAAGAAGGTCAGGATGGCGATGATTGGGTTATGTCCTACTCTACACTTATAAAAAAAGGTGAAGAGGTCAAAGCTAAGGGGAAACTTAGCCTTGAGTCTTTTGGTAAAAAGATCAAAAAAGATGATCTTTGGACCCTGATCTACACATCCGGAACAACAGGAAAGCCCAAAGGTGTTATGCTTTCACAGTTCAATATTTCTTCTAACGCACAATCTTCTATGGAACGAATTAAGATTCCTTCAGATGTTCGTTTTCTTTCATTCCTTCCTCTAAGTCACTCTTTTGAACGTATTGTTTCGCACGGTTCCTATTTTTGTGGTGCCGGTGTGTACTTTGCAGAAAGTCTGGACAAGATTGCGGATAACCTTAAAGAGGT
This sequence comes from Fidelibacterota bacterium, assembly GCA_030629925.1. Lineage (GTDB taxonomy): Bacteria > Fidelibacterota > Fidelibacteria > Fidelibacterales > Fidelibacteraceae > M50B103. The sequence goes on along the minus strand of DAOVOB010000011.1, from coordinate 6,281 downwards.
CAAACCTCAATATATGTTCTCCGTACCTCGTATCTTTGAAAAAGTTTATGCCAAGATCCATAACGGCATTGCAAGCGCTTCTCCTTTGAAGAAAAAGATCTTTGCATGGGCTAAGAAAGTCGGTGAAGAGACCGCCAGAAAATATCTGGTCAATGAAAAAAGACCTCGTGGTAAATATGCAATTTCATATCCTATCGCAAAAGCTCTGGTCTTTAAAAAGATCAGTAAAGCCCTTGGCGGCGAATTTATTTATGCCGTTTCAGGTGGCGCCCCTCTTGCAGAACATATCGGTTATTTCTTCTCAGCTGCCGGTATTAATATCCTGGAAGGTTTCGGACTGACCGAGACATCGCCGGTGACTCACTTGACCCCTCCGGGCAAGATCAAATTCGGCAAGGTTGGACTGCCAATTCTTGATGTTGAATGTATGATCGCCCCGGATGGTGAATTGCTGATCCGTGGTCTTTGCGTAATGCAGGGATATTACAAGAATCCCGTTGAAACCAAAGAAGCTATCGATGAGAACGGCTGGTTCCATACCGGTGATATCGGTATGATCGATGAAGAAGGCTTCCTCAAGATCACTGATCGCAAGAAAAACATTATTGTGACAGCAGGTGGCAAAAATATTGCTCCGGCACCTATCGAAAATGTTATGCTTGAATCAAAATTCATCGAACAGGTTGTGGTCGTTGGTGACCGTCGCAGATATCCTATTGCCCTGATCGTCCCCGCTCGAGAAGAACTGGAAACATGGGCTCAAGAACATGCCATCGTCTATTCGAATTTTTTCGCACTTCTTGGCAATCAGGAAGTATATGCATTATTTGAAAGCGAACTGGAAGAATTCCAGATTCAGCTTGCACGCTACGAAAAATCCAAGAAAATCCTGTTGATCGGTGAACCTTTCACTATCGAGAACGAAGAACTTACACCAAGTTTGAAAGTTCGTCGCAAAAAAGTGGAAGAACATTACATGAAACAGATCGAAGCGCTTTATGGCGTGGATGATGATGAATAAAACGTAACTCGTAACGCGTGACGCGAGAATATTTAAGCAAATGCAAGGGCTCAAAATTTTGAGCCCTTTTTATTTACTTTGATCTTTTATCTTATTTTGTGTCATCTCGACCGGAGCCCTCTATTGCTTCAGCGAAAGAGGGCGGAGTGGAGAGATCTCAAAATCCAGTAAAAATATATAAAAGTTTGAGATTTCTCCGCCCCGACACATTGAGGGCCAAAATAACAATAATATTTTCCGTACCATGAATAGATGCTTCGACTCCTCCGTCCAGCTGACGGATTCGCTCAGCATGACAGCTCCTTTTACTCTTATTCCTTTACTCCCTATTTCCCTACTCCCACACCCTTCTCCGAACCCCAACACCCCGAACTCCTATACTCAATTTTCCTTTGTCAATTATCAATTGTTTTGCCTTTTGCCTTTGTCCTTTTGCCTTTATACTTGTATATTTTGCCAGTACTAATCAGAATCCAAAATAAAAGGAAAATACCATGAATATTGGGTCACTTGCAGGTAAAGTATGGAAAAAATTAGATAAAGATGGCGCAATGACAGCAAGCGCATTGCTTAAAGCACTAAACGTTAAGAATAACGATTTGATGATGGCTTTAGGTTGGTTGTTTCGCGAAAATAAGTTGGAAGCAACTAAAGTAGCTAATAGCACAAAATACTCGCTTAAGTAAATACATTTCCCATTAGGGAAGAGCAAATTTTATCATGCATTTATAATCTTAGCTGTGTAAGTTAAGACATGGAAACACTTGCTCAAAAAAAATCTCGCGCCGGGTTGATCATTGCCGAATTGAATAATATGTATCCCGAGGTTCGCTGCGAATTGGAGCATGCAAATGCTTATCAATTGCTTGTTGCCACCATTTTATCGGCACAGTGTACGGATAAGCGCATAAATATGGTGACGCCGACTCTTTTCGATCGTTACCCTATGGTAAATGATATGGCACAAGCCGATCGGAATGATGTGATCGGATACATTCGCTCAACCGGATTTTTTAACAATAAATCCACCAATATTCTTGCCTGCTGTAAAGATATCGTTGAGAGATTTAATGGAGAAGTCCCGGGAACCCTCGAAGAACTGATCTCTTTGTCCGGTGTTGGTCGAAAAACAGCGAATGTGGTTCTGAACCATATTTTCCACGTTCCTGCTATCGTGGTGGATACACATGTGGGGCGAATTTCCCGCCATCTTGGTCTTACACAGGAAAAAAACCCGGCAAAAGTGGAATTCGCCTTAATGAAGATATTACCCGAGGAAGCTTGGATCCCATGGAACCATCAATTGATCAAACATGGCCGTACTGTTTGCATCGCGCGCCGACCGCAATGTGGACAATGCCAGTTGCGGGCGCTGTGTTCCGGGTTCATACAACAATTGACAGTTGACAAAGGACAATTGACAATTGAAAATCAAGATCTTTAGCTTTATCATATTATTATTATCTCTACTGTTTGCCGCGCCTAATAAACAGCTTACTTTAGATAATGTCCATGTTTATTTTGCGGAAAATGATGCAAAGATCGCGGAAGCAAGCGCAAAGATCGTGAATAAACAGCTATTGCGTTTAAGTGAACAATATCACTTAGACGTAAGACCGCTACATATCTATATTGCTGATAACTCTGATACATACAAACAATATTCAGGAACTTCATCTCCCGTTTGGAGTGTTGGACTTGCCTCTGATGACCGAATGTTGGTTAAAAGTCCCTCATTCAGCAGACAAACTATTCGGGATTTTCAGCAAACCCTGCTCCACGAGACCGTTCATCTTGCCGTTGATGGCATACCGCTTCCAGTCTGGTTCAATGAAGGTTTAGCGCAATATGAAGCCGGGCAATTCTCTTTGCACAAACATGTTCTTGTAAGTCGGGCGTTCTGGGGACAACATCTGATGTCCTTTTATCAGATCGGGCATCTCATGCAGATGGATCAAGGAAAAGCCGAGATCGCCTATGCCCAAAGTGTGGCAATGATAGATTATCTGATCGACTATTTTGGGGTGGGGCTTGTAAGCAAATGTCTGATCTATACTAAAGAATATCAGGATTTTGAAAAAGGTTTTAAAAATGCCTTCTTAATGGATACACAGACTTTCGAAAAGCACTGGCGTGAAAAAGCCAAAAGCCAATATCGTTTCTATATTTTGCTTAGTCAAAATAATTTCTTCTGGATGATCACACCCATATTGCTCATTTTGGGATTTATCCTAACTAAAACAAGACGTAGAAAACTCCTTAAAGAGTGGGAAAATGCCGAGCCCGACAGCGAAGATCCCGAAAATTGATTTTCTGTTTTTTTATTCTATTATTTCAAGCACTTTTATATTAGCTTAGCGGCAATTCCGCTATTTGCGGCAATAAGTAAAATAAATGAAAGGCCTTATGAATAATATTAAATATTTGATCCTACCCTTTTTGTTGATCTTCACCGTATACCTTCAAGCTGATGATATCAACCTATACGGGAACTTAGTTAATGGTCGTGGAGGCGTAGAGAAGTGTGCTAATGTAAGAATAAAATTATACGTCAATTCAAAAGCGAAGGCACTGACCTACACCGATGAAAATGGTGCTTTTTCTTTTATTTTTACCGATGTTGCGGATGCTGACACCGACAAACCCGGAGACTTTAGCCTGGATCAGAATTATCCCAATCCCTTCAATGATAAAACCGCACTTCCTTATAGCATTCATTCATCCGGATCGCTTAAGCTTGATGTTTACGATATTCGTGGCCATAGAGTACGCTCCATTGTTCAAGATTATCATTCGGTCGGCCAATACTCATCCTACTGGAACGGAAGAAATGAGATGGACCAACGTTGTTCTCAAGGAATCTACTTCTATGTCCTTGAAATGAACGGACGCACCCAGATCCGCAAAATGTCCTTAATGAACTCAGACTTTATTAGTACGCCTATGATCATAAACGGCACACCTTTACTCGCCAAACCCGCCGTCGAACAGATCGTGAAACTGGTTATTGAAGATAATGATATCGAAAATAAAACATTATCCTACACTTATGCAAGCATCCCGGGCACACTGAACCTTGCTGATATTCCTATCCATGTTTATGCTCATCTTGCCGTAACGCCGGATTCATTATATGTCATGGAAGGAGGAGATGCTTTTGATACTCTGGACATTTACTTTGAGAGACCTTTCACCTTAGCCTCCAATGACCTTGAACTTAATTGGGAATTCACTCCCGATAGTACAGTCGCGATCCACTACAAGAAAGTCAATAAAAGTTCAATAACACTCAATATCAAAGAAGATGATGGGATCTTTATCCTGTTTTCAAAGATCAATTTCGATTTTGATCGACGCGCTGCAACCTGGCCGCACAAACTCCGTAGAGCCTATATTGATATTCCTTATTCACATGACATCAAGATCGAAAACAATCAAGGTAATGTCCAATTGGCATTGAAAAATTCATTACCTACACCTTTCGTACTGAATAATAAAACCGTTCAGGGAACCGCAACTGGAACATCTGAAACTATGCTGTATTTTGACCTGGTGGATGACAGGAATGTTACTATGGAAGATTCGGCACTCCTGGTCATTTTTCGTCCCGAAGACCTTACATTCAATGACTACGTAGTTGACGTTTTGGAAGAATATCATCGCGATGGTCGCTATCCCTATAGTTGGGTCAGCGGATATAGTGGTGTAACACGTGATCTATATTACAAAGACAGCAGGATCGCGAATGCTAACCCGGACAGTTCGCATAGTACTTATTGTTGCGGTTTAACCTTCGAAGTCTATTTCAGAAGCATTTCACGACTAAATCAGGATCTTGGTCTTGGTGAGGATATCAACGAAATGACATCCACAAACTTCAGAAATTTTATTTCTATTTGGTTCGTTCAGAGCACATTGGGCGATGGCCCCGGACTTGCACTAGAGGCTTATGGATTAGGTGATAAAATAGCAGATATGAAAAATGTTCAAAAAGGTGATTTCGTCCAGATCTGGCGAACATCAGGTTCGGGTCATTCTGTGATCTTTATGAACTGGACCACCAATGCAGCGGGCGATACAACAGGAATGAGATACTGGTCCACGCAAACCAGCACGAATGGTGCGAATTACAATACAGAATACTTTGATGGTTTGGGTGGCAACATTGATAAAGCTCATACTTATTATAGTCGAGGACGCAAACCAGAAGATTTTGTGGGTTATTGAGCTATGATTTCATTGAGTCAATTGAGAAGTTTTCAATTGACTCAATGAATTATTTTTCTATTGAGGCAATGGCTTTTTTTCTAATTGACTCAATTGAACTATCTTTTTCACTTTCCAGCTTCCATTATTCTTCGTAACTTATTTTCTACTTAATTGGGAACTTGTTGCTTTCTGAAGCGACTCATATTCATCGGAAGGAGTCCTGATTGCGAAATATGACACGGAAGAAAAAAACTATTATTGTCCTTCTACTGGCTTTTATACTGCCTTTAACCGCCGCACTTCCGACACAAATGTCAAATTTTGCTTCTCCCGCTTACTGGGGAATGGCCCATTCGGGAGGCGCGATTGCTGATGTTTCCAATGCATATTGGATAAACCCCTCCTTGAATCCCTATGATTCTCCTTGGTCCATCAATGTCAATGAAGCTTTTTTACCCGGCACCGGAATATTTATTTCCGAATTATCCGGACACTATCGTTTTCGTCCCGGTCATGTAATAACGACCGGATTAAATTTTGAGAATTACGGCACCTTTGATCAACGTGATATCGACGGCACATTGGAAGGCGAATTTACTGCGTCTCAATATCAATATTTTGTGGGTTACGGCTATCGCTTGTCCGATCATTTCTCTGCCGGGGCACAAATCGTTATTCAGGGCGATCGCATTGATGTTTCACGCGAGACCTATTCTTATCTGCGCTACGGATTTTCATATACTTTTGGTAAACGTGAAAACGTACTTGCTTTCAGCGGTGCAACGAACGGACTGGATAATACATGGCGAGCTTCTTTTTCGCATGAATTGGAATATTTGCCTCTACGCATGAATATTGATTTTCGTTGGTATGGTGATGACTGGAATCCCACTTCATTCTATGATGCGGAAAGCGGCGATTTTGTCTTTGATACGGCTGCCCGTTATTTCGCTGAGAAATTTACACTGGGGTTTTATATTAAAGCTGGTGAGAATCTTCGCATTATGACCGGTATAGATCTTGCACGCCTAAACCTTGCAAGTAATGCCTT
>DAOVOB010000141.1 GCA_030629925.1 Fidelibacterota bacterium | reverse complement strand
TATTCCAATAGAAGCTCGACGATCGATCTTGGAGAAATGTTCATTATTGAAGATAGTGAAGAAATATTGATCAATGGTAAAAAAATGACCAAAGGGGCCGATTATGACATTGATTATTTCTCCGGATTGATCACACTTAAGAGTACAGAAGCATTGGATGCCAATGCCAATATTGATATTAATTACGAGACCGAACAATTATTTGGAGGGATTGGCGAGCAGAAGTTTATGGCCGGTATGCGTGCCGAATATAAAATTAACGAGAATGCCTTCGTGGGTGCAACGGCAATGTATTACAGCCGCAGTGTTCTCGATGATAAGAATGTTAATATTGGCGATGAACCTTTTCAAAACTTTATTTGGGATGTGAACGGTGAATTTGCCTACGATCTTAACTGGTTGGATAGAGCATTAAATGCATTACCCATGGTTTATGTTAAGAGGCCCAGTACCATAAAAGTAAGTGGTGAGATCGCACAGATCCTTCCGAATCCAAATACCATCGAAAATGAAGAGAGCGGTGATTATAACGGTGTAGCAAAATTAGATGATTTTGAATCAGCCAGTCAAGAAACACCTATGAATGTCAATTTCCAGAAATGGACACATGCCAGCAAGCCTGAGAATACATTTTTCAGTTCCAGTTTTAGGGAAAGAGGGTTCTTGTTCTGGTATAACCCTTTTTATGTCGGAAGTAACGGAACTAAGGTTTTTGGTGTTTATACTCAATATATTTGGCCGCAGAAAGAGACGACAGAGACAGACCAATATACTAATGTGCTATCGGTTGTACTCGACCCGGAAGTAAATGGTATTACCGGTTTAGAAACACAAAATGATGTACGCCAAATTTGGGGCGGTATTATGCAGCCCATTTACATGTATGACCAAAGCAATAGCAAGTATATTGAACTTTGGGTAAAAGGTGAAAAAGCGCAGTTGCAAATCGATATTGGTGAGATTTCTGAAGATTGGTATAATGCGGATTATGATCTCTCTTTTCCGGATACGGAATTTGGCGACGGTAATAAAAACTATGAAGATAGAAATGATAATGGTAACCTGGAAATATCCGAAGATTACAATGAAGATACCGGTATAAACGGTTATACTGATGAAGAGGAGCTTGCAAGAGGCTGGGATCCGTCCATAGATAATTTTAATAAAGAAGAATACAAAGAAGGTATAGTTCGTTATTGTAATGGATCCGAAAATAATGCTGGCTCAGACGGTGGTATACAACCTTATCCTGAAACAGAAGATATAGACCGTGATGGTAAATTAGATCAGGCAAATAACTATTATTCTTATACCGTTGATTTGAGTAGTGAAGAATGGCTTGCCTCGAGAACAAAATTTGATAATGGCACAGAAACAGGTTGGAAACAATATCGTATTCCTTTAACTGCGATGATCGACAGTGTTGGGAAACCGGATTTTATGTCAATTCGCATGATGCGTATAAATGTTTTTGATGTTGCCGATCAAGATACCATACATTTTGCATCAGTGTCCATTGTTGGGAATGAATGGCAGGAGAGAGGAATCACCGACGAAGAAACGCCTTTTTATACTGTTGATGATGATCGTTTCTTTATAACCGTGAAAAACTCCGATGAAGATGCTGACTATCAATCTCCGCCGGGTATTACCGGACGTGAACAAGTAAGCTATACCGGTAGTGAGAGTATTACTGAAAAAGAACAAGCCTTGGTTCTAAACTTGAATGGCCTTCAGCCTGGCGAAACTGCGATGGCAGAAAAGATCATGCTGGAAAACGAATCTTTGCTTATGTATAAAAAGTTAAGAATGTTTGTTCATGGCCCAGAGGGCTCTAATGCTTCCGTTAATTTGTTTTTGCGTATTGGACGTGGGGATATGACGGAATACTATGAGGCGGTTACTGAGGTATATTCCGGATGGGACAACAAAAATAACATTGAAATAATTTTTGACGAGATAACCCGTTTAAAAAACCGGGCTGATTTTGATGGTATTGAATACTTTGAATTTGATGACGGAAACATAAAGGAATATCGACCAATTAATGATACTACGGGGGCGTATACGGGCAAAATATTCAGAGTTGTTGGAAATCCCACCTTGTCCAGAATTGAAAAAATGCAATTGGGTGTTGAAAATATTGACGGATTCATAGATTATACTGGTGAGATCTGGGTCAATGAATTGAGAGTAGTTGAAAGCAATAATGATCCCGGTATGGCAATGAGAGGCTCATTTGATGTACGACTAGGTGGACTGTTAAGCTTTAATGCAAATGTCAAAAAAACCGATGCTGATTTCCATCAGGTTAATCAGCAGATGGCGAGCAACATGAATACCAGCGAATCTTACAATTTAAATATGACGGTTAATGCCCATAAAATATTCCCTGAAAAATGGAAAGTAGCATTTCCTGTAACTATGTCACAAAGCCAATCTATCAGTACACCCAAATACTTCCCGGGTTCTGATATTCTTTTGGGTGATGATCCTGATGATAGTTTAAAAGTTATAACAAAAAGACAAACCATTAGTACATCACTTAAACGCAGTGGAAGTAAAGAGGATGCATTACTTACACGCTTGCTTTTAAATCCTGTTTCAGCAAACTTTACGGCTTCACAGTCTGAAAACAGCAGTTTAGAGATAGCGGCTAAAGATAATTTAAGTATGAGCGGAAAATTCTCTTATTCACTTGCAATAGAAAAAGGTAAAGGAATTCCATATTTATCTTGGATTCCCTTCTTAGATCAAAAAGTAAAAGAGAAAAAGTTTTACTGGAAACCATCGTCATTTAATTGGAATATGAGTATTGCAGAAAAAGAAGAAGATAGAATAACGAGAAGTACCTTGGATACCAGCAATACGTATTCTTTTGGAATGTCTAAAAGCATGAAATTGGGTTTTAATCCCTTTTCCTCATTGAAGGTAACTTATCAACGATCCAGCGCAAGTGATCTGAAGAAATATCGCGGAGAAACCTGGAAAATATTTACAGATATATCATATGACAGTCTAATGAATGGAATAAATGTTGGAGATGTATCGTCAATGAGGGAGAATTTCAGCGTAAGTTATAATCCGACAATATTTTCATGGTTAAAACCGCGTTTTTCCTATGTTTCAAATTATTCCTTTAGCACAAAAAGTGATCAAAATTATGCTAATGTGGGTGTCTCGAGAAAAATAACCGCCAGTGGTTCATTGAGCTTGAAACAAATTTGGGATTCTTCGAAGAAAAAAATTGATAAAAGAATAAAAGACCAAACAAAAAAGAAAGTATCACAGAATAGATCTCAGATTCAGAAGCCAAGGGAAGAGATAATTTCTAAAAAAGATGCCGAAAGCAGAATAGTTTCCAAAAAACCTGAAAGAAAAAATGTGTCGGGTACAAAAGAGCCTCAGGGATCAAATAAGGAATCTAAAAATTCTAAGAAAAAAGTATCGAATCGCAAGAAGATCACCGTTTCTTCATTGTTAGGTAAGATCGACCCAATTCGTGTGAATTATACAGATAACTTTAGTAAAAAAAATAACGGAATTACTGGAAGCGACACGTCCAAAATATATAAGAATGTTACATACAAATATCGCTATGGTCTTGGCGATTATTACTATTTACCAACAGGTACTTTTGAAGGTTCAATAGGTAATCCATTTTCCAATACTTTGAGTCGTTCACTCAGCGTGTCAAGTGGCATAAAGTTGGCAAAATCAATTAAATTACGTTTGGATTATAAACAAAATTCATCAACAGGACGAAAATATCGCTATAAAACTTCTTCCGGAGATTATTATGACGAGCTTATTCATATTATTGCCTTTGAAGACACCCTGGAGTTGATCCCTTATGATTCATCGTCAACAAGAAATTTTGTTCCCTTGGGAGAAACGGGAAAAGCAGGTTTTATCGCACCCAACTATACTTTATCTTGGAAAATTACTCCAAGTCAATATAAATGGCTGAATGGAAAACTAGATTTCATTAAGAGCATTAATCTTCAGCATAAGATGTCAGGAAAAGAGAGTATTCGCTATCGTCTTACCAATGATGAAATAAAATACTATCTTGGTGAAGAAACTTCGACATATACTTTGAATTTTACACCCTTAATTAAAGCCGATTTTTCCTTTAATGGCAATCTTCGAATAGGTGTCGGCTATAATAAAATGATCAAGATCGACAATCAAGGCGATGTTGAAGTTGACTATTTAAATACAAGTGTAACAAGAACTCATAAGGATAATATGACCTTCAATTTATCTTACGAGTATAATAAAGGTCTTAGCATTCCCGTCCCATTTCTTAAGAAAATTCAAGTGATAAACATGAAAAATGAGATCACATTTTCTTTACAAGGAAAGTATGGATTGGATAAAAAAGTTGTTAAACTTAAGGGAAAT
>DAOVOB010000059.1 GCA_030629925.1 Fidelibacterota bacterium | reverse complement strand
GGGAACACCGCTGACGGGTATTCTATCATTTATTCCTCTTACAACACGTTTTATGATGATCCGGAAGATTGGGGTGCTTTCCGCTCCATTATGGGAAATATTGTTGATGATGCTTTATCTTATTGCTTGGATTACAGCTATTTCCTGGGCAGGTTCCAAGATATTCAGAACCACATTGCTCATGTATGGTAAGCGTGCTACTCTCAAGGAGATCTTTCAGTGGATAAGAGCATAGAATTTAATATCACATTGAATAAAAAATTCTTATATTTAGCCGGAAAATAATAAAAGGAGAATATATGTCACAATTAACGATCGAAGTCACGGATCAGAATTTCCAGAAAGAGGTGTTAGCTAACGCTTTACCTGTTATCGTGGATTTCTGGGCACCTTGGTGTGCACCCTGTCGTATGATCACCCCAAAACTTGAAGAAATTGCTAAAGATTACGAGGGAAAAGTCGTGATTGCCAAAGTGAATGTTGATAATTCACCGATGGTAGCCGGTCAGTTCGGTATTCGTTCCATACCCACTCTTCTCTATGTGAAGGGAGGGCAGGTCGTTGATCAGGTAATTGGAAATGTGCCAAAGAGTGACCTCGAGGCTAGATTGAAGAACTTAATCTGACAAACGAAACCCGGGGAACTCCCCGGGTTCTTTTTTTATGAAAGTTATTACAAAAAAATTAACTGTCTGTGGAACAGTCCAAATGGTTGGCTATCGCTGGTTTGCCAAAGAGAGAGCCAATCAATTAAAGATCAAAGGCTACGTTAGAAATACCAGTAGGGGAGAAGTCGAAATAGTGGCTCAGGGGTACAATGAAGATATTCAGGTTTTTATAGATCATTTAAAACAGGGACCTTCACGTGCGAGAATTGAAAAGGTCATTCAAGAAAGCTTGAATGACGAAAAAATATTTCAACAATTTTCAATAAGAATGTGATAAAAATGGATTTAAAAATAGCTTTAGCTCAAATTAATTTTACGGTTGGCGATGTTTCGGGTAATGCTGAAAAGATCATTAAAGCCATTGCTGATGCAAAAAATGAACATGCTGATATTATTCTTTTCCCTGAATTGGCACTTTGCGGATATCCGCCTTTGGATCTTGTGCTTGAAAATGAATTCGTTGCCGAAAATAGAATTAAGATCAATAAGATCGCTGAGAAAACGAAAGATATTGTTGCGATCGTTGGATATGTTCGTAAACATGATGGAAAATACTGGAATGCTGTAGCCATAATACAGGATGGAAAGATCATAGATCATGTCCATAAGATTAATTTACCTACCTATGATGTGTTTGATGAATTGAGATACTTTTCTTATGTAAATAATCCCCTACCCATTAATGTTGTGATCAAGCGAAGATCTTATAAACTGGGTGTCGAAATATGTGAAGATCTTTGGGATGACCGCTATGAAACTAAAGTAACAAGAGAGCTTGTAAAAAAAGGTGCGGAAATTATTTTGAATGCCAGTGCTTCACCTTTTCGGGTAGCTAAGATAAAAGAACGCATTGCTATTGTACGTGAAAAAGTCAATGAGAGTAATGTGCCTTTTGTATATACGAATTTGATTGGTGGTCAGGATGAACTGATCTTTGACGGCAACAGTTTTGCATTGGATAAAGAGGAGAAATTTGCTGCATATATGCCGGCATCCAAAGAAGCTATCGGCTATTGTGAATTCAAAGATGGAAAAGCTGTAAATGTTTTATCGGACCCTCAACCCAATATTATGGAAGACCTGCGAGCTGCTCTATTATTGGGAATAAAAGATTATTTTTATAAAAGCGGTTTTAAAGATGCCGTTATCGGATTGAGCGGGGGTATAGATTCCGCTTTGGTAGCGGCTTTGGCTACGGATGCTTTAGGTGCAGATCATGTATATGGTTTTGCCATGCCTTCCAAATTCAGCTCGGATCATTCCTTAAAAGATGCCGAGCAACTTGCAAAAAATCTGGGTATTCATTTTGATACGATCTCCGTTGAACCCATGTATGAAAGCTTCCTTAGCTCATTGGAAAATCAATTTGCAGGTACTTCATTTGGACTTGCAGAGGAAAATTTGCAAGCCAGGGTTCGCGGAACAATACTGATGTCCCTTGCCAATAAAAAAAATGCCCTAGTTTTGACAACAGGTAATAAAACTGAGATCGCATTGGGCTATTGTACGCTTTATGGCGATATGTGTGGCGCTTTAGGCCCTATCAGTGATCTTAATAAATTGGATGTTTATGGACTTTCCCGATATATAAATGAGCAGTATGGATATGACGCTATTCCTCAAAATACCATCGATAAAATGCCATCTGCAGAATTGGCAGAAGACCAATATGATCCTTTTGATTATGATATTGTTAGCCCGCTTGTAGACGATTTGCTTATCAATAGACCTATTGAAGAGTTGATTGAGGAGACGAAGGATCCCGAACTTGTTCATCGTATTATGCATATGATCCGTATCACGGAATACAAACGCTGGCAAGCGGCACCCGGTTTGAGAGTAACATCAAAAGCCTTCGGACAGGGCCGCAAAATGCCCTTAGTCAATCATTTTAAATAATATTTCTGTGACATAACACACAGATCTTTCAGCATTTGCTGAAGCTATAGTTTCTTAAGATCATTTTAACTAAATTCATCCGTTGTTTATGAGGGGGATCATATGTCATTTACAACGGCGCCCGCCCTGCGTTATGTTTTATATTTTTGCGTTGGGATTTTTATTGGGATGATCATTTCCATCCCTTTTTGGATAACGGTATTATTATTGTTTATTGTGCTGATATTGATCTTCTTAACTAAGGACCAAAAAGTTGAGAATACTTTATTTGTCCTTTGCATTATTTTTTGCGGGCTCTTGCGATTGACTTCAGCGGAGCAGGGATTTGCCGAAAAGCATGATATTTCGGAGCAAAGTCTGCCTTTGGAATTGACCGTTCTAAAACAAAAAACCAATCCCTATTATATCGACTCCTATGTTGTAAAAACAAAAATTGGTTCACAGAAGATCAAGGGTACTTTATATGCCCGGAAAGGGTTGGAGGTTTTACTTCCCGGCAAAAGTTATCATTTTACGAGTATCAAATGCAAGCCCATTAGTTCAAGTAATAATCCCTATTCCTTCAATTATTTAAATTACGCTAAAGTACATGGATTATCTCACAGTTTTCAGATTGAAAAAAGAGCCAAGATCGAAGATATGGGAATAACAAAACCTTTGATCTATTATTCACATCAGGTTCGATATGATATATCCGTTCGATTTCTGTCAGTCTTGGGTATTGAAAAGGGGAGTCTGGTCAATGGATTGCTACTTGGCTTAAAATCAGAGATCCCAGCTTGTATTGCCGATCTATTCAGACAATTAGGCGTGAGTCATTTATTGGCTGTGTCTGGCTTGCATGTGGGTCTTATCATGCTCATTATTTATCAGCTATTGCTGACTTTAAGTATTCCGCGAGTACCTCGATCGATCTTTATTGCTATATTTCTGATCTTTTATTGTTTCCTTACCGGTGGATCCCCTTCGGTCATTCGATCTTCTTTAATGTCGGTTATGCTTATGTTTGCTCCGGTTTTTCAACGAAAGTATCAGGCATTGAATGCAGTGGCCGCCTCTGCGGTTATATTATTGATGGTAAATCCCTTTTCTTTGCAGGATCTGGGCTTTCAATTTTCTTTTGCTGCCGTATTTGGCATTTTGATCGGATATTCAAAAATTAAAACATGGATACCCGTAAAAACCAAGAACCCTCTCGTCTGTTACATGACTGATATGTTAGGTATTTCTTTAAGTGCGACTCTTTTTACCGCACCTGTTGCCATGTTTTACTTTAATTCATTACAAGTTGCTTCAATGTTCTTGAATCTACTTGTCATTCCCTTAACATTCTGCGTGATGATCTGTGCTATTTTGTCTTTACCGGGGCTCTATTTACCAACAATAATATCCGATCTTGTTATTTATGCTCTTGATATCAGTTTAGATGTTTTTCGTTTTGTCTTACGATTGGCATCACGATCGGGTATTTGGACCCTACAAATATCTTCATACTGGAAACCTCTTGTTTTTGCTGTTTTGTTGATCTGCTTGGTCATTACTTGTGTTGACAAGAAAATTTGGAAGATCCGTTTAAGTATAAGCGCTTTACTTTCTTGTTTTGTATGGTTTGTTTTGTCCACTCGTCCCGAATTTATTCAATTATCTTTAAAGAAAGGTGAAGCGATCGTTTACAGAAGGGGGAGGAATGCTATGATCATTAATACCGGAGCTGTTCGTTTTAATTCAAACGATTTTGAAAGGAGTATACAACCGCTTCTTGATCACTGGGGAGTGCGAGATGTTTCTGTTCTTGTAACAGCTTGGGAGAAAAGTAAATATAGCAATATTGCAGCGATCCGTAGAAGATACCCGGAATGCCGGGTCTATATTCCCCAAATTGATGTGCCGATAGAAGAAAACTATAATATGCTTGATAAAGATACCTTAATTCAATGTGGAAAAACAGATTTTCAGCTGAAAGTACAAGAAGGTGATATATCACTTTCATTTAAAATGGGGAAAGGTAGAATAGAACTTAAGAATGCTGAATCGGGAGAATTCCCCATCATTCCAATTAAGGAACATAAGCTAAATCCCCGTCATTATATTTTATATGGAAATTACCTTCATAAGCGGGAATAATACTTCCACATAATGAAGCAATTTTATATATTACTCTTATAGAAACTTAAAAAGGGGAAAATTGAAAAAGATATTGATATTCGCCTTGATCATTATAATGATGGGATCATGTAGCTCTTACTACAGTAACTATAATTACCATCAGTACTTTCAAAAAAATGAGCCTCTTATTACCGTCTATAGTGAAGACGCTGCTACCTTACACATCTCAAATAAAGTAAGCCACATTCTCAAACATAATGCGCAAGAGACTATTGGTGTATTGTCATTTACAGATGAAAATGGCGGTAGAATTGATCATGTCAATACTTTACCCCAAAAGATCGTATCTTTATTAGATTCCCAACATAATCCAAAATTATTCGATCATGCACCCTATTATAAATTCCTTGAAGAAAACCAATTAGCTGGTATGGCAGAGAACACTGATCCAGATTTAGCTGGTATTTTCAAAATGGATTACATCCTTCATGGACGAATTCTTAAAGAAGAGTTTCAAGACAGAATATCTATTCGTTGCTTTAATATGAAGAGCGGTGAAGTGATTTATGCTGGAACGATTTGTATCAATTATGCACCGGATGAAGTCTTTGAACAGCCACAAGAAATATCAGGAAACCCAAATCCCCATAAAACTAAAAATGTAAGACTAACTCCATGGATGCCAGGAGATGATCCTTATTGATTTATATATTTTAATAGAACCTAAGAAAGGGAAAAAATGAAAAAGATTCTTATACTAGCGAGCATTCTATTATTCATTAGTAGTTGTAGCACATACTACGGACAATATGATTATAACCAATACTTCCAGAATAATGAACCTTTTATAACGGTAGATAGTGAAGAAGAAGCTGCCAGCTTTATTGCGAGGAAATTGGCCCGTCGATTTAAACGAAGCGGCTATAAAACTATTGCAGTATTGAATTTTACCGATGAATATGGCGATAGGATCAATCGCGGTGATTTTTTTGCCGGAATGATCGTTTCAGGGCTTACACGTTATCGTAATCCTATTGTTGTTGAACGCGCATCACTTTATGAGATCGTAAAAGAACGCGAATTATCACAAACAAATTTGATCGATAATAAAGGCTATGAAATACAACAACTAGTTCAGGCAGATTATATTTTACATGGTCGTATTCTACGTGGAAGACACGATGATATGATCTCGGTTCGTTGTTTTAAAGTTGGTACCGGTGAAGTTGTTTACGCTACCACAGTCAGTATTGATTATACACCTGATCCGGTCTATATTCCTACACACCCTCCGGTTATTATTGTAACGCCACCCACAACAATCATTATTGATGGTACACCTAATCCTCCAACTCAAACACCCGAAGATAAAAAAGAACCGGTAACAAAACCTAAGCCCAGACCTAGTGATGGAACAGAAGGCCAAGGTAAAATTGATCTCGATAACAGTAAAAAAACTCCTTCGGATCAATATCAATACAAGAAAAAACCGGTAACTACTCCTCTGGTAAAGAAACCTACGTCAGTCGATACAAATAAATCGACAAGCTCGAAGACGACAAGCATAAAGAAAACAGTAAGCCCTAAGACAACAAGCGTGAAGAAAGCCATACCGGTCAAAAAAGAGATCATTAAAGAAGAGGAACCGGTAAACAAGGAAGAAGAGAAGAGAACTGAAAGTTCAGCAAGCAAAACAAAGAAAACAACTTCTGAAAAGAAATCAACTTCTGAAAAGAAATAAACCATGTCGGGTGACGCAACAGCACTACAGGCATTTGATAATACCTTTCGAAAAGATCATGAGATCATCGTAGGTGTGGACGAAGCCGGGCGGGGTCCTCTCGCGGGACCGGTCACAGCTGCAGCTGTAACTTTTCCTCCAGATGCTTTTAATGAATTGATCCGAGATTCCAAAAAACTCAGTGAAAAACAACGTGAAAAAGCTTATAAGTGGATCATAGAGCACGCACAAGCCTGGTCTGTCCATTCCTTGGGTGTACAGGCAATTAATAAAGGGAATATCCTTAAGGCAGCTTTAACCGCTATGGAGCACGCAGTTGAGAAGCTTAATATGTTAGGTATTCATGTGCTTATTGATGGAAATCGCGTCCCATTTGAACTAAAAGGCAAAGGTGAAGCGATAATAGG
>DAOVOB010000233.1 GCA_030629925.1 Fidelibacterota bacterium | reverse complement strand
TTCTTACGATCTTCAATGAAAAAAGTAAGAAATCGGGTTATGCAACGGTCAATATGTATGAAGGCGGTGTTCCTGAAAAACTGGTTTACTCAGATCATCAATATTCAAAATTGAAAAAAGCTAAATGCGCCGATATCATTTCCTGGCGCAAAGGTACTTACCGCGAGTATTCCGATCTTTATATCTCGGATCTGAAACTTGAAAATACTCAAAAGATCTCTGCTCTTAATTTGCAACAATCACAATTCCGTTGGGCTTCTGTTGAATTGGTAGAATGGAAGAATTCTGATGGTGTGGAATTGCAGGGAATGTTATATACACCGGATGATCTGGATAAGACGAAAAAACATCCAATGATCATTTATTATTACGAAAAATATTCAAAATATCTGCATCAGTATTTTATTCCAACTCCAAGTTATTCAACCGTGAATAAATCTATGTACCCGAGTAATGGATATATTCTCTTTATTCCTGACATCGTTTACAAACCCGGGCATCCCGGTAAATCCGGATTGGATTGCGTCATGAAGGGTGTAGACATGCTCCTCGAAAATTATTCCTATATCAATGAAGATAAGATCGGTATTCAGGGACAAAGTTGGGGTGGTTACCAGACGGCTTATTTTGTTACGCAAACTAACCGTTTTGCGGCCGGAATGGCCGGTGCACCTGTTTCAAATATGACTTCAGCTTACGGTGGGATCCGTTGGTATTCGGGACTGAGCCGTATGATGCAATATGAAGGTGGACAAAGTCGTATCGGCGGCACACTCTGGGATAGTTTTGATCTTTACATTGAAAATTCCCCGGTCTTTTTTGCCGATAAAATTGAAACACCACTATTAATGATGCATAATGATAAAGACGGAGCCGTTCCATGGACCCAGGGGATCGAGATGATGGTTGCTATGCGCCGTCTACAGAAACCCGCTTGGATGTTGGTCTATAACGGCGACAGCCACAACCTCACCAAGGCGAACTGGGGAAATCGTATGGATCTGACCATTCGTATGAAACAGTTTTTTGATCATTATTTGATGGATAAATCGATGCCGCGATGGATGAAAGAAGGGATCCCTGCCATCGAAAAGGGTAAAGAATTCAAATACGATCTTATCGAAGAGGAATAAATGAAATATTTACCCAAGATCACCTTGGCACAATTACCGACGCCTTTACATGGAATGCCTAATTTGGCTGAAAAACTGGGATTTGGCGGTAAATTGTATATCAAACGCGATGATCTTACCGGACTAGCTGCCGGTGGAAACAAATCACGTAAACTTGAATATCTAATGGCGGAAGCTATTAAACGTGATGCGGATACCGTTATTACAGCCGGCGGTTTGCAATCCAATCATTGTATTCAAACTGTAGCAGCCGCGAAAAAGCTGAATCTGGATTGCCATATTGTTCTTTCGGGTGATGAACCTAAACATCCCAATGGCAATCTTTTCTTGGATATATTGGCCGGTGCGACGGTGCATTATGTAAAGCGCCCTGATCGTGATCCCCGCATGCATGAACTGGCGGAAGAAATGCGAAAAGCCGGTAAACATCCTTATGTCATTCCTGTTGGTGGATCCAATGCACTCGGGTCGGTTGGTTATACCATGGCTATGCCCGAAGTTGTTCGTCAAATGGAACTCATGAACATTAAATGTGACCGTATTATTGTTGCCAGCTCTTCGGGCGGCACAATGGCCGGAATGGTTCTGGGTGCAAAGTTAGTCGGATTCAAAGGCAAGATCACAGGTATCAGTATTGATCGTGTGAAAACAGGGAAGGGAGCCTTCCCTCCCGAATTGGCCGAGCTTGCCAATAAAACCGCCGAATTGCTTGAACTGGATATAAAACTTAATCCTGATGATTTTGAACTTGAATATGACTATCTCGGTGATGGTTACGCGATAGTTGGTGATAATGAACGTGAAGCGATCAAGACTCTAGCTCAGAGTGAAGGTATTTTTATTGGACCGGTCTATACCGGACGGGCCATGGGTGCCTTGATCGATAAGATCCAAAAAGGTGAGTGGAAGAATGAAACCATTCTTTTCTGGCATACAGGCGATGCGGCGGCACTGTTTGATTATGTTGAGGAGTTGATCAGTCGATAAGTCGATGGGTTGACAGTCGATGGGTTGACCAAGGAATAATTTACGAATATCGAACAAGGAATATTGATATTTGAAGTATTTGAATTACGAATCATGAACAGTCGAGCAATCGAACAATCGAAGTAAATTACGATTTTATATGATCAATGGATAAATATAAGAGCGACAGGAACTGTCATCCTGAACGGAGTGCCTGTCCACCATAGCTCAAATGAGCGAAGGTTGGGAAGGATCTATTCACATCACAAATTCCATTCTCGTCATCCTGATCTTGCCTGCCGGGCATAGCTCGAAGGGCGAAGACTGGTTTCACCGATATTCATCGGTACAGGCAGGATCTCTTTGTTTTCATGATTCTCAATATAGTTTAATGAAGTGAGTAATTTGAGATTTCTCCCAGCCTACGTCAAGACTTTGGCTGGCACGGCACTACGCCTGCCCTTCGTAGCTTTCTTGACCAACGTAGCCTTCTTGTCATCCGTAGCCTTGGCGTAGGATGAGGCGAAGTTGGTAGCGAAGAAGGGTCAATTGTCCTTTGTCCTTTCTCAATTGTCCTTTGTCCTTTCTCAATTGTCAATTGTTTACGTCTCACGTCTTCATATCAAATCCAGCAATATCGTATCCAAAACCAACCAGCCCTCAAGCGTACATTTTATTGAATTTTCGTTAGAAATGAACCATTCCGGATGTTTTTGATCGTATGCAGTGATCTTTTGCCATGTTCCGGGT
The DNA here is from genome assembly GCA_030629925.1 of Fidelibacterota bacterium. GTDB lineage: Bacteria > Fidelibacterota > Fidelibacteria > Fidelibacterales > Fidelibacteraceae > M50B103. Next base: position 33 of record DAOVOB010000233.1, on the reverse strand, counting down.
GATAACTGGTTTTTATTCAAGCCGTCAGAGCAT
>DAOVOB010000095.1 GCA_030629925.1 Fidelibacterota bacterium | reverse complement strand
TCCGAGAACGATCTTCGTTGTCCCATGGAACAAGCCGAACGACTTTTTGCTCCATTGAAATATATGGGAAAAGAAGTACGATTGGTTCGTTTCCCTGAATCCTCGCACGGATTGAGCCGAGGCGGTCGCCCGGACCGCAGGATCAAAAGATTGGATTTGATGGTGGAATGGTTTGGGAAATATAAATAAGAAGTAGGTAGTAGGTAGATTTTAATTGTTGAATATTGATTGTAGCGGCTGACCCAAGTGTTTGCCGAGACAGTAAATAAAGAAAAATCTCAAAAAAAAATCATAGGGATAAAAAATGAAATATACAAAACTAGGTCCCCGCGGTCCGCTCGTCTCAACCATTGGTTTTGGTGCATGGGCGATAGGTGGTATGAATTGGGGCAAGACAGATGATGAAGTATCGAAGAATGCTTTAAGAAAAGCCATTGAGAATGGATTGACATTTATTGATACGGCGGATGTGTACGGCTTTGGTCATTCCGAAGATCTGATCCGCGAAATTCTTGAAGAAATGGGTGTTAAAGATAAGATCGTGGTTGCCACCAAGGCAGGTAACGATTTTTATAATACAAATAATGACGATGATATCGGTTACGGACCCATTCGTCAAAATGCGGATTACGATTATATTATTTCCGCAGCGGAAAAAAGCTTAAAACGATTAAATGTGGAAGCCTTGGATATTTTGCAATTACACAGCCCCGATACAGAAAAATTGCAGCGTGACGAGCCTTGGCTTGCTTTGGAAAAATTAAAACAAGATGGTAAGATCAAACATGCCGGGTGGAGTATACAATCTTTTGGTGAAACCTCTCAAGCCTTCCTGCTTGATGATCATAAAGATCTTATTGATGTGATTCAAGTTAGATATAACTTACTGGAACGCGAAGCTGAAAATGTGTTATTCAAAAAATCTGAAGAATACGGTATAGGAGTCATTGCACGCATTCCATTACTTTTTGGTTTTCTCACGGGTAAATTTACCAAGGACTCAACTTTTGATGCAGAAGATCATCGCTCAATGAATCTGTCATCCGATAAACTAAAAACCTACCTGACACAGTTGGAAAAAATGCAGCCGCTTTACGATAAGTATCCCGAACAAACAAAAGCGCAGCTTGCTCTGCGTTTTTGTATTACACATCCCGCGGTACATGTTGCTATTCCAGGTGCAAAGACAGACAAACAGGTATTGGATAATATTGGAGCATCGGATTTTGGGGCAATTCCGGAAGAAGATATTCCTGAGTTGTAAATATTTAGTCGCAAAACGAAGTTTTGCGACGATACATGTAAAATATAAATGTAGAGCCACACCATGGTGTGGCTCTACATTTATTATGGCGTATAATCGCAAAGCCCTCAACTTGTTGAGGGCTTTGCATCAAAGTCTATTATTTACACCGTACTCCCATACTCCGAACTCCGACACGTAATAATTAATGCACATAAAAAAAGGGCTCGACGTGTCGAGCCCCTACATTTACAACTAATTTCTGCTTACTCCCTACTCCTTGCTTCCTCACTCCGTGTCATCTGCTATAATATCTTCATTAATATTGATTGATTTTTCTTTCAGTTGTTTCAGCAATTTCTCCTGCATTTCTTTAGCAGGATCTTCACCATATAGCTTCAGTAGATAGGTAAGAGCAATAGTTTCGACGATAACAGATATTGTTTTACCCGGATTGATGGGTAACCTGATATGCGGGATATCAACACCGAGGATATTAGTAAAATCCTCATTGAGACCAAAACGTTCATAATTTTCTTCAGGATCCCAGCGCAGCAGTTCGATCATCATTTCTACACGTTTTTGTACGCGGACGGCTCGAGCACCAAAGATCTTTCTGATATTGACAATTCCCAAACCCCTGACTTCAATAGTATCTTGTAGAAGTTCTTCAGGCTTGCCAATAAGAACATTTCTGCCCGTTTTTTGGATGCTGACCACATCATCAGCAACAAGGCGATGACCACGTTCAACAATATCCAAAGCTATCTCGCTTTTTCCAATACCGCTTTTTCCGGTGAGAAGTATGCCTACACCGTAAAGGTCAACTAAACCACCGTGAACAATGGTCGTTGGAGAAAATTTGGTGTACAAGTAGGTTCCGGCATCCTGCAAAAACTGCATAATATTAATGTCTGTTTTTAGCAGGGCCACTTTATATTCATTTGCCAATTCAATAATGATCGGAGGAATTCTGCCTGTGTTTACAAAAATGAGCCCCGGAACCTTGAATGAGAACATTTTTTTAAAAAGGCTCTGCATTGCGGCAGGAGAGAGCGTGGAAATAAACTGCATCTCTTTTTTTGAAAAAACCTGCAATTTGTGATTGGGAAAATCTTCCCAAAAACCCGTTAGCTCCAGCCCCGGAATATTCAGAGCCGATGAAGTAAGCTCAGCCTCACTGCCAACTTCCGGATTGATCTGACTTAGCAGTAATTTGCTTTCTGTCTCACGAATGAGATCATTGATCGTCGTTAAGTTTTTCATGTTTGGTTTTGAAGTGCCCTTTGTATTTTTTGAGTTGGCGTATAATTTTATTAACAGCAAGATCAACAGATTTGATCAAATCCTCATCTTTTTCATGAATGGTCATCGTTTTTAACGGTGCCTGGATAATGATCTCTGTTTCATATTCATAATCCTTTATGCGTTCAAGGATTATGTTCGCGGATACAATGCGATCAAAGATCTTTTCGACCTTTTGGATTTCATTGTCAACGTATGCGCGCGTATCTTCGGAGATAGAAAAATGTCTTGCTGTGATCGAAATCTTCATAGCCTACTCCTTTATTTGATTTTGTTAAATGCTCATACAAAAATATACGACAATTATTTTATTCAGTGCAAAGAAAATATTATAGAGACAAGACATTGCTTGGTCTCTGCCCTTATTGGTTTTCCTTTTTCTTCTTATCAGCACGTGGGTGAGCTTTGGTATAGGCTTCTTTCAGACGTTCCATTTTTACATGGGTATAAATCTGTGTAGTGGATAAACTTTCATGCCCAAGCATCATGCGTACGGATTCCAGATCTGCGCCCTCATCCAGAAGATGTGTAGCAAAACTGTGCCTCAGAACATGGGGGGAATTCTTTTTTGCACCATTGGAAACTTCTTTAAGATATTTTTCCACACGAAGACGCACATTTCTTACGGAGATGTTTTTTCCCAATCGCGATACGAAAAGAGGATCATCGTTTCCCGGTTTTTCGAATTCTTGTTCATAATAATGCAGATACACTTTAAGCGCTTCTTGGCTCATTCTACCAAGAGGAATAAGGCGTTGCTTGTTCCCTTTTCCAAGTACAGAGATCAGTTTATTCCGAAATTGGATATCCCTCAAACATAGATTGACCAGCTCGCTTAAACGTATGCCCGAAGCATAAAAAAGCTCCAGTATGGCTGCATCGCGAGCCGTTATGAAATCATGGACGTCTATATTCTGAAAAAGTTTTCTGGTTTGTTCTTTGCTTAGAACGGTAGGAAGTGTACGAGGTATTTTTGGCGATTTAATGAAATAGGCCGGATTTTTTTCTATCCATCCACGTTTGAGGCAGTATCTGAAAAATGATTTAAGTGATGCAAGTTTTCGTGCTGCCGAACGGGCACTATATTTAGCCTCGGTTAACATACCAAGAAAATGTCGAAGTGTTACTTTGTCAATTTCATGTAGAGATACTACATCCTTGTTAAAATATTCACAGGAAAAGGTGTAGAATTGCTCCAAATCACGACGATAGGCCTCTATGGTATGATCAGAATAAGATCGTACCGAGCTCATATAGGTGAGAAAATCGTTAATGGCTGCTAAAAATGTCATAATAGTTGTTTAACGATATTACATTAAAATTGTTCAATTAAATTTCTAAAAATTGTCCTTTGTCAACTGTCCTTTGTCAACTGTCCTTTGTCAACTGTCCTTTGTCAATTGTCCTTTGTCAATTGTCCTTTGTCAATTGTCCTTTGTCAATTGTCCTTTGTCAATTGTCCTTTGTCAACTGTCAATTGTCAATTGATTAAGGTTTCACGCAAATGTTCCACCAAACGGCTCATATCTTCCGGAAGGGGGGCAATGACCCGCATGGGATCCTTGGTGACAGGATGATCAAAACGCATTTCAGAACAATGTAAGGCTTGCCGGTCGATCATATCCAGTAAATGAATAGCGATCTTACGGTGCCGTGGAGAGAGTCCGGCTAGTTTCTGAGTTTTTCCACCATAAAATTCATCACCGACCACAGGATGCCCAAGATCTGAAAGATGAACGCGGATCTGATGAGTTCTACCGGTCAGGATCTGTACTTTGACGAGAGAAATAAATTCAAAGGCTTCCAAGACTTCCCAGCGTGTTTCGGCATGCTTACCAAATCTCTGATCATCGTAAGCGGCATATTTTTGTCTGTCGTTCTTGTGCCGTCCAATATATTTGGTTGTTACGCCCTTTGGTTCCTTAAAAACACCCCAGACCAATGCTGTGTAGAATTTTTCGATCTGCCGGTATTCGAATTTTCGTGCCATGAGATTATGGGCATTGTTATTTTTAGCCGCTATAATAGCGCCTGACGTATCCTTGTCCAGTCGATGAACAATACCGGGTCGGTAATCACCCCCGATATTTGAAAGTGTGGTACATCGATGAGCCAAGGCATTAACAAGGGTGCCGGTACGGTTGCCGACAGCGGGATGCACGACCAAACCGGGAGATTTATTTATCACGATCAGATCATCATCTTCGTAGATCACATCAAGTGGAATGTTTTCGGGTTCTACCGCAAGAGGAACAAAACGCGGAATGCGAACTGTGATCATATCTTTTGGTGTGATCTTGTAGGATGCTTTTTTAGTTATTTGACGATTGACGGTAATCAATTCCCGATCGATCAACTCTTTGACTTTAGTACGCGAGATATCTTTTATAGATTCGCTAACAAAAGTATCAATACGTGTAGGTTTTTGCGCCCCACGCACAGCTATACAATAGGTGTCAAAACCATTAGTTTCTGTATATAGTTGATCACTCATTACTTGTTTTCAGTTTCTTCTGTTGCGGCTAAGCGTTTGTGCTTGATCTCCTCAATGAGGGTAAAGATCAAATAAAGACCCACGCCTACCGTAATACAGGAATCTGCAACATTGAAGATCGCAAAAGGATTAAAAGGCCAAAAGCCCAGATCGACCTTAATAAAATCTGTTACCTGCCCGCGCCCAAAACGATCTATAAAATTTCCAATGGCACCGGCAAAAATGACAGTAAAGGCAATGTAATTAAGTTTACAATTCGGGTTGTCTTTTAATATTTTATAAAAGAAATAGAGAATAAATAATAAAGCAAAGATAGAAATAATTTTTAGAGCAGGAATTGGAATACTAAAAGCCACACCGGTGTTTTCAGCATGTGTAAAACTCAACCAATCACCGGAAATTTTTATGTCTTGCCAGGAGTAATAATCTTCCATGGGGAGATTCGTCCGTATCCAGTTTTTACTCCATACATCCAAGCC
>DAOVOB010000038.1 GCA_030629925.1 Fidelibacterota bacterium | reverse complement strand
GCTGCAATTGACAATTGACAGAGGACAATTGACAATTAATGCAAAAGAAAGGAATAAACATGAAAAAGTTAATCCAAATTATTTTACTGATCCTTGTTTCATTAATGGTATTTTCCTGTTTTGATTTTGACAAAAATGATTTTGAATACGATGTGACTGTTTCATTTCCACCTATTTTTGATTCAAGATGCATAAAAGAAAATATTCCGATATATGCTGAAACAGATACTTTATTTTCAATTTTCAATAATGAAATTAAATATAAAGTTGTCGTAAAAGACAGCTCAATTATAGTAGAATTTTTGGAAATATATCTTCCATATAATTATGCGCTTGATGCATTTGGCCCTGCAACTTCCTGTATTGAGCTTATGTTAGATGGAGAATATGACACATATGATGTTACGATATACAGCGGGGACATGATCAACAAAGCAATGATCACTTATGCTGATAGTATGTATATCATCACTTCCGTTTCAGAACAAAATGTAACATTTTTGGTTGATACCTTAGATATGACAGAGTGATAGAAAATGAGAAAAATATTATTACCGTTCACATCTCACGTTTTACGTCTCACGATTCACGACCCGAGTCACACGTTACGCGTTACGAGTCACGATTAGAACTACTCAAAGAGGATTAATGAGAAAGATACTTTTACATACCTGCTGCGCCATCTGCGCTTCCGCCTGCGTTGAAAGATTACGCTCCGAAGAGATCGAGCCGGTGCTTTTTTTCTCAAATCATAATATTGCACCCAAAGAAGAGTATGATAAAAGACTTGATGCTGCAAGGAAACTGGCAAAGAGTTGGAATGTTGAACTTGTTGAAGATACCTATGACCATGGTGCCTGGCTGAAAGCCGTTGACGGTTTAGAAAATGAACCTGAACGCGGTCTTCGCTGTCATCGCTGTTTTGCATATAGCTTTGCCAGAACGGCGCAATATGCAGGCTCTCATGGATTTAAAGCGTTTACATCAACGCTCACCGTATCCCCGCATAAGGTCAGTAAGACAATATTTGAAATTGGCAAACAATATCCGGGTTATGAACCCTGGGATTTTAAGAAAAAAGATGGCTTCAAACGAAGCAATGAACTCAGTCGCGAACTGGATCTTTACCGTCAAAATTATTGCGGATGTGAGTTTTCTCTCCGTGATATGCGCCCCGAATAAAAAGCATTGACAGGATACTTTGATTGGATTACCCTCCTACGCCACCCCGAACTATCGGGGCGGATGGGCAGGCAGAATTAACATGATTGCTTTTTGACAGGATGACAGAAAAATCTGATTTTCTATTGCCTGCTCTTTGTAGCTCAAAGAGCGAAGTAGGGACAGGATTACAGGATATACATGCTGGCTTAGAGCTTATACAAATATATCCTGATGACCTTTATGCCTTACACCTTTATACCTGAAAATGTACGGGCGACTCTAGAATCGTCCTTGATAAATTAGACAGGATTACAAGACGAAAAAGATTTCAAAACAACTAAGGAAAAATCATATATGAACTCCAACAAAATTCTTATTCTTGATTTTGGTTCTCAATACACCCAATTGATCGCCCGGCGAATCCGTGAAGCTAATGTGTATTGTGAAATTCATCCATTTAATGTGGACTTTGAGAAGATAAAAGAATTTAAGCCGCAGGGACTTATTTTATCCGGCGGACCTTCCAGCGTGTACGATGAAAAAGCACCTCATCCCGATGAGCGTATTTTTGATCTTGGTATTCCCATGCTGGGAATTTGCTACGGGTTACAGCTTCTAAGTCAACGATATAATGGAAAAGTTGCGCGTGCCGATCATCGTGAATACGGACGGGCACATCTCAAGATAGATGATAATACCGGTTTGTTTGAGGGAATTGATAAAAATGAAGATCTAACGGTTTGGATGAGTCATGGTGATCGCGTGGATTTAATGCCCGAAGGTTTTTCAATTATTGCTCATACAGATAATGCGCCTATCGCAGCGATCCGTCATGAAGATCGTCCTGTTTTCGCAATTCAGTTTCACCCTGAGGTTGCACATACTGATCAAGGTAACAAAATATTGGGAAATTTCGCCGTCAACATTTGCGGATGCGAACAAAATTGGACGCCTGCTAATTTTATTGAATCTGAGATCCAAAAGGTAAGAGAACAAGTAGGGGATAAGCATGTGATCTGCGGGCTATCCGGAGGTGTAGATTCTTCGGTAGTTGCTGTGCTTCTGCAAGAAGCCATCGGTGATCAGTTAACCTGTGTTTTTGTAAATAATGGATTACTTCGTTTACATGAAGCGGAACAAGTGCAAAAAACTTTCCGTGACCGTTATAAAATGAAATTGGTATATGTTGATGCCGAAGATCGTTTTTTGGAAGCACTGGACGGCGTGGCCGATCCTGAGACAAAAAGAAAGATCATTGGAAATTTATTTATTGATGTTTTCGAAGAAACCGCAAATCATCTTGGAGATTTTGATTTTCTTGCTCAAGGCACACTTTATCCTGATGTGATCGAATCTGTATCCTTCAAAGGACCGTCCGCAACCATCAAATCTCACCATAATGTTGGTGGTTTGCCTGAAAAAATGAAATTCAAGCTCATCGAACCTTTGCGCGAACTATTTAAAGATGAAGTTCGCCGGGTAGGTAAGCAAATGGGCATGGATGATGAACTGATCTGGCGCCATCCTTTCCCGGGTCCCGGATTGGGTGTGCGTATTCCCGGTCCGATCACAAAAGACAAATGTGATATTCTCCGTGAAGCCGATCATATTGCGATGCAAGAATTGCATAACAGCGATCAATACAATAAAATTTGGCAGGCATTTTGTGTGCTCCTGCCTGTTCAATCCGTTGGCGTTATGGGTGATGAACGCTCCTACGATTATGTGGTTGCTTTTCGTGCGGTGACAAGTCTGGACGGTATGACCGCCGATTGGGCGCATGTACCCTACGAGGTATTGGCAAAAATATCCAATCGCATCATCAATGAAGTAAATGGCGTTAATCGCGTTGTATATGACATCAGTTCTAAACCCCCTGCAACTATTGAATGGGAGTAAAACAATTGACAAAGGATAATTGACAAAGGACAATTGAATTAGCAGTTATCAATTGACAATTAATATTTACATTTTATTCAGATTCTTTTTGGTTGTTTTAACGATAGTCTGAAGGATTTTATTAATTTCTATACAGTCGTTCAATAAAGAATTATCTTTTTCATCGAGATAGTTAGTTTTCATTAAGATATCTATCCAATATTCTGTTTCACTTGCTTCTTTTAGAGCTATATTTGTTTTTGATAGAAAATCTTTTTTGCTCTGTGCCTGGATGGCTTCTTTCATATTAGCACCAATACTCGTCCCTGCTTTCAATAATTGTTTTGACATAACATATTCTTTTTTATCAAATCGCAGAGACTGATAAACTTTTATAATTTTTATAGCAAATTGTATACTCTTGTCGAGAATTAGATTCGTCCCCATCTTTCCTCCAATTGACAGTTGAAAATTGACAAATGACAATTTAAATATCAGTTTACAATTGATATTTATGTTAAAAATAATTGAATCTTCAGTAATTATCAATGCTCAAAATAAATATGTGACACAGATCAATTATCCATTGATCATTGCTAATTGAATTGTCAACTGTCCTTTGTCAATTATCAATTGGCTGAATTGTCAATTCTCCTTTGTCAATTGTCAATTGTTTTCATATATTTTAAATAGTTCAATAAAAACGGAGAATAAAATTGGAAGAATTGAACGCCATATTACAGCAGAAGATTGAAGTGGCACCCGGATTGTGCATTTTTCGTATTGCACCGCTCGGTTGGGAATTACCTGAATTTAAGCCGGGTCAATATTGTCCGCTGGGACTTCCTCCAACAGCAAAACGCGTACCGTATTCGGTTCCCGAAGCGAAATATTGTCCTCCGGATAAATTGATCAAACGACCTTATTCAATAGCATCAAGTTCATCCCAGAATAACTTTTTGGAATTTTATATAAAAATGGTTAACAACGGCGCAATGACACCGCGTTTATTTGCCCTTCAAAATGGCGATAAATTGTGGATGCGCGAAAAAGTTTTCGGCATGTTCACTTTAGATGATATTCCTAAAGATAAAAATGTGATCTTTTTTGCTACCGGTACCGGTCTTTCGCCTTATATGAGTATGTTAAGATCTCATTTGACGACTGATAGCGGCAGAAAATGGGCGGTGGTACACGGTGCATTGAATTCTTGGGATCTTGGTTATCGTGATGAGATCATCGCAATGGAAAAATTCTGTCCCGAACTTAAATATATACCAATTATCAGTGAGCCGGCAACAGAACCGACACCTTGGACCGGGAAAGTCGGATTTCTTGATCAGGTATGGAAAGATAGATTTGTAGATCAAGTATGGAATGAAAAGGTCACATCGGAGAATACAATGATCTTTCTTTGCGGTCATCCTCTCATGGTAAGCGGTATGGAAGAACATTTACTGGCTGACGGTTTCAGTTTGCACACTAAAAAACAGCCGGGTTCTTACATCAAAGAAAAATTCGGATAAAATAAAGGAGAAAGCATGGCAGTGGACCAAAAAATATGGGATACCATTCATGGCTTTCCCAAAATAGATCTACATTGTCATCTGGATGGATCTGTTCGTGCGGAAACCATCTTGGATCTGGCAAAAGAACATGAAATAGTACTTCCTTATTCAAGTATTGAGGAAATGAATACCTACATGCATTGTAAAAATGTCACATCGCTTGTTGATTATCTCAAACGCTTTGATATTACCCTTGCTGTCATGCAAGATCCAAATTCCATTGAACGCATCACTTATGAATTATGTGAAGACGCTGCGAAAGAAAATATTAAATGGCTCGAGATCCGCTATTCTCCCATTTTACATATTCAAGGCGGTATGAAAACAATGGACAACCTTGAAGCTGTTATTCGAGGTGCCCGCCGTGCCGAAAGTGAGTTCGGAATTCGCGGCGGTGTGATCGTCTCGGGTATGCGTTCCTTTGATCCCATGTACTCCCTGGAGCTTGCCGAACTGGCAGTAGCATACAAGAATAGGGGAGTGATAGGTTTCGATCTTGCCGGCCCTGAAGAAAATTATCCGGCTAAAGACCACGAAGAGGCTTTTCGGCTGGTTCTCAAAAATAATGTCAATATCACTATTCATGCCGGTGAAGCATACGGACCCGAAAGCATTCATCAGGCAGTCCATTATTGCGGCGCACACCGGATCGGACATGGAACACATTTACCGGAAGACGGCGGTCTGATGAATTATATCAATGATCACCGTATCTGTCTTGAGATCTGTCTGACCAGTAATTTGCAAACTCGCTCTGTAAAAAAAATTGAACAACATCCTTTTAAATTTTTCCGTGATTATGGACTAAGGCTCAGCTTGAATACCGATAATCGTCTGATGTCTGATACAACAATAACAGATGAATTGTATATGGCATATGAAGCCTTTAATCTTGATCTTGAGGATATAAAAAGTATTATCATTGACGGTTTTAAAAGTGCTTTTATTCACCATCGTGAACGCACAACAATGGTCAAAGAAGTCGCCCAGGAACTCGATAAATTTATAAGATTATAAGAAAGTGAATGAATGGTAGAGACGCGATGCATCGCGTCTCTACACCGTTTGTTTTTTAAACATGAAAGAAATTGAAAGAAAATTCCTTGTCCTCAGTGAGGACTATAAGATCGGTTCTAAACCCGTACATGTGCTTCAGGGCTACATGCTTTATGCCGATGATGGCCATGCCCGTGTAAGAATTGTGGATGGGAAATCGGCGGTTATCTCGGTCAAAAAACATATCTCAACCATCAGCCGCTGGGAATTTGAATATGACATACCCGTTGCTGACGCTCAAATAATGCTCAAAGAACTATGTAATGGACGGGTCGTAGAAAAAAACCGCTATTTCCCCGTGTTTAAAGGTAAAAAATGGGATGTGGATGAATTTTTGGGTGCCAATGCCGGACTAACCGTTGCGGAGATCGAATTGGGATCGGAAGATGAATACTTTGATAAGCCCGCATGGGCAGGCGAAGAAGTTACACATGATCTTCGGTATTTGAATGCCCATTTGGCAGAAACTCCATTTTGTGATTGGTAATTTTAATAATGATAGGTGTAGGGAACAGGCACGTGTCGGGCGTAGCTCGAAGAGCGTAGACTGATGCCTGTTTCGTTTTCTATAGTTCAACCCCTCGACAAGCTCAGGGTTATTATTCATAATCCATCACCCATAATTCATCATCAAAGATTATTTATTACTAAAATACCACAGAAACAAATTCCAATTCTATAAAATAAAAAAACATTTCTAATCAATTGGATTTAATGTTATATTTCGGCGTTAATTCTAACGGAGGCAGTACATGAAGGTTTTGATCATCAATTCGGGAAGTTCATCGGTTAAGTATCAGGTCATAAACACAGTTACGAAAGACTATCTTGCAAAAGGTATAGTTGAAAGTATCGGCTTGGATCGCTCTAAGATCAAGCATGAGAAAAAAGGTGTTGATAAAATTACAATGGAACAGAGTATTCCTGATCACAATACGGCCATTGAGCTTGTACTTTCTCTCTTAATTGACAAAAAAAATGGTGTTTTGGTAAGTTTTGATGATCTAGATGCCGTGGGACATCGTCTTGTACACGGTGGTGAACACTTCAACTCATCTGTTCTGATCACTGATGATGTTATGGAAGTTATGGATGATTGCATTAAACTTGCTCCGCTTCATAACCCTGCAAATATTGCCGGTATAAAAGCAGCAAAAGTTCATTTGCCCAACATACCAATGGCAGGTGTATTTGATACGGCTTTTCACGCCAGCATGCCCGATTATGCCTATATGTACGCACTTCCTCGTGAATACTATGAAAAATACGGTATCCGCCGTTATGGCTTCCACGGAACTTCACATTACTATGTTTCTCGTCGTTTTGCGGAATTGGTCGGTAAACCCATTGAAGATTTGAACCTTATTTCATGTCATATTGGAAATGGTGCTTCAGTATGCGCCATCCAGGGTGGAAAATCTATTGATACCTCTATGGGTTTCACTCCTCTTGAAGGTCTCATGATGGGAACTCGCTCAGGTGATGTGGATGGTGGTGCTGTCCTCAAGATAGCTGAATATGAGGACATGTCAATCAATGATATGAACATGATGCTGAACAAAAATAGCGGAATTATTGGCATCTATAAAAAATCCTCTGATCTGCGTGACGTTGAAGATGATATTGAAAAAGGTGATAAAGACGCACTGCTTGCTTTTAACATGTTCAATTATCGAATTAAAAAATATATCGGTTCCTATGCTGCAGCTCTCGGTCGTGTAGATGGCATCATCTTTACCGGTGGTGTTGGCGAAAATGGTGACCTGACTCGCGGCCCAGTTTGTGCCAATATGGAATACATGGAACTTTATCTTGATGAAGAGAAGAACAAAGAGATTATTCGCGGTAAAGAAGGCTTTATTCATGCTGATAATTCAAAAGTGAAAATCGCAATCATCCCGACCAACGAAGAATTGGTCATTGCTTTAGAGACCGAAGTGATTATAAACGACAACTGAAGGTTAAAATAAAATTTTGCAGGATACACTCAATGAGTGTATCTTGTTGTATTAGGAGCTTTTTATGTTGACACAAGAACAAATTAAAGATCAGTATGATGGAGTTCTCAAGAAATATGAGGAAGTCTCAGCTTATATTGACCTTGATGAAAAGGATACTCGGATAAAAGAGTTGAGGGCAAAAACCCTTGAACCAAATTTTTGGAACGATAATCGCGCTGCACAAAAAGTGACCAAAGAAATCTCTGATCTTGAATCCGAGATCAAACGTTGGAAAAACATGAGTGTTTTGCAAGATGATATTGATCTTCAATGGATGTTGCTTGAAGAAGAAAGCGGTGATCTTGAAGAATTGGATAGGCTGGTGAATGAATTTTCGACAAGTATTCATGATCTTGAGATCGAAAAACTGCTTTCAGGCGAACAGGATAAAAATAATGCTATTTTGGTTATTCATCCCGGGGCAGGGGGTACGGAATCCCACGATTGGGCTTCGATGCTCTACCGTATGTATACACGC